>JAHZKS010000060.1 GCA_022600235.1 Alphaproteobacteria bacterium
ATATATATGAAGGTAAAATGCTTCTTGCAGGTATCTCTACATTATGCGATATAGACATACCACCTCTCAGAGAAAATTTTGAAAGATTAGAGCAACTTTTTGGAGAAGTTGATACTCCAGAACAAGTTTAATAAATAAATTTACATATAAATATAATTACCTTCCGCAGATAATGGCAGTGATTTTCTTATTGAAATTCTTGCAAAATACATTATATTTACATTTATTAACTTATTCTACAAATAACATGGTAGCACTATCAGAACATAATAAAAATGTATTAGGAGATACATTACGCTGTGTAGCAGCAGAAGTAGGAGATCTTAGCAAGACCATAGAAGCGGCTGAGAAAGACCCTTTATGCCAAAAATTTAATACTCTTCATTCCGGAAGATCATTAAAATTAACTACACAACAACAATATGAAATAACACTTAATATGAAAAATGGTAATGAATTATCTGAAAAAATTCTTTACGCCGAATCAATATGTAATCATATTATGAGTAAATTCTCATATGAAGATCAAATATATGAGCCAGGATATGGTGAAATCTTATACAAATTCTTCATAGATAGCTCATATCAACCACCACTTTTTACTTGGTCAGATGATCATTACTATCATTTCTTTACTATTAGAGAGTATTTTGCTTTTGATACCTTTTGCCGTGATTATCCTAGTGATAAATATATAAGTGAAATGGTTGGTATGATAGAAAATGAAAATTTTTGATACCAGTGAACTTGAACAAGAATAATAAAAGGAGTCTTAGTTCGCGCAAGACTCCTTTTTTATACCACAATCTAAATCCCAAACTCTGATTTTACTCCTTGAACTAACATCTCAATAGCTATTGCACCAAGCAAGATAGCCATAATTTTTGTAATAGTTACCATACCTGTTTTACCAAGAATTCTATTCAAGAAATCAGACATAAGGAATACCAAGAAAATTAATGCTGATCCACATCCAATAGCAAGCATTATTGCTTCAAAATCATTACCACCAGTTGCGCTAGACACATAAGCTATGATCTTACTTATAGCACCAGGTCCTGCCATAATTGGCATTGCCAAAGGAACTACAGCAGGGTTCAAATGCACTTCTCCTGAATCTTTTGAAGGACTTGGATTTAACATATCCCAGGCTATTTTACCTACTAATATCCCTCCTGCAATTTGAAATCCTCCAACACTTATTCCAAATGCGCCTAAAATCTTCTGTCCAAAATATGCTACTAAGGCTAAAATTAGAAACACTGCAACACAGGAAACAAGAGCTATTTTCAGTTTTTTAGATTTCTGATGAGATTCTGTGAGGGATAAAAATATAGGAAGGTTTATGAGAGGATTCATAATTGCCATCAATCCAACAAAAACTTTTAAAAATAAAATGGAGTTCATGATATATACCAATAAAATATCTATATTAATATCTTATTGCTATATCAACTTGCTCTGCAGTGTTTTTTTTCTCTTTCTGCTTTTAATTTCTTAAAATCATCACCAGCGTGATATGAAGAACGCGTTAACGGAGTAGATGACACCATCAAGAATCCTTTTGATTTTGCCATACGTGCATAATAATCAAATTCTTCTGGTTCAACATATCTATCAACTTTTGCATGGTTTTTTGTTGGCTGGAGATATTGTCCTATAGTAATAAAATCTACCCCTGCAGTTCTCATATCATCCATTACTTGCAATACTTCCTCTTTCTTCTCTCCAAGTCCTACCATAAGCCCTGACTTTGTGAATATTGTTGGGTCTACTTCTTTTACTCTCTCTAACAACCTAATGGAATGAAAATATCGAGCACCAGGCCTTACATTATGGTATAAGCCAGGCACAGTCTCAATATTATGGTTGAATACATCTGGCTTGGCAGCGATCACTTTTTCTAAAGCACCCTCTTTTCTTAAAAAATCAGGAGTTAAAATTTCTATAGTCGTACCAGGAGAAAATAATCTAATTTTTTGAATACACTCAACAAAATGGTTAGCCCCACCATCATCTAAATCATCTCTATCTACAGATGTAATAACTATATGAGATAGTCCAAGCTTACTTGCAGTAAGAGCTACTCTATCTGGTTCATGTGGGTCTAATTTATCTGGAATACCAGTTTCAATATTACAAAAAGAGCAATTTCTTGTACAAACAGAGCCCAGTATCATTACCGTAGCATGTTTTTTAGTCCAGCACTCACCTATATTAGGACATGCTGCTTCCTCACATACTGTATTAAGCTTTAAAGAACGTATAGTTTCTCTAGTCTCATGATACTGCTTAGATACAGGAGCCTTAACCCTAATCCAGCTTGGTTTTTTTACTTCGCTGATGCCACCTTCAGGGTTTGCAAGCTTCTTTATTCTTGTGAGTTTCTCAAGGGTCACATTTACCTCGATAATATATAATTATATATGTATAGATTTGCCAAAAGCATTTAATACAGATTCATGCATAGATTCAGACAATGTTGGGTGCGGGAATATAGTATGCATTAAATCTTCCTCTGTTGTCTCTAGGTTCATTGCCACAACATATCCTTGAATCATTTCTGTAACTTCAGGACCCACCATATGAGCTCCTAAAAGTTCTCCTGTTTTTTCATGAAAGATAGTTTTCACAAACCCATTAGTATCACCAACAGCTATCGCCTTACCATTCGCAACAAAAGGAAATTTACCAACTTTAATCTTATGACCTTCTTTTTTTGCCTGATCTTCTGTAAGACCTACACTTGCAACCTGCGGCATTGAATATGTACACCCAGGTATAAGATTCTTTTTCATAGGACGTACATGCTTTACCTTAGCTATTTTTTCAACACAGATAATCCCCTCATGGCTAGCTTTATGAGCAAGCCAAGGAGCACCAGCAACATCACCTATAGCATATATTCCTTTTTCGGATGTTTCACACCATTGGTTTATAACAACATTACCTTTATCTAATTTAACCTTAGTATTTTCTAGGCCCAACTCTTCTGTATTAGCTTGTATTCCTACAGCCATAATAACCGAATCAAACTCAGAATTAGTAGATTTTCCATTCGCAACTATTTTCGCTTCCACTTTTGACTTTCCTTTCTTGATACTCTCTAGCTTTGAATTTACCAATATCTTCATTCCTTGAGATTCAAATTCTTTCTGCATAAAACTAGAAATCTCCTTATCTTCAACTGGAAGAATTCTATCAGCAATCTCTACTATCGTTACTTCAGAACCAAGATTTTTATAGAAGCTTGCAAATTCAACACCAATAGCACCAGACCCAACAACAAGTAACTTCTTAGGAAGTTTCTTAGGAACCATTGCTTCCCTATATGTCATTACCAAATCTCCATCTGGCTCAAATCCTGGTAGAACTCTGGCTCTAGCACCAGTTGCTATAATAATGTGATTACCTGTTATTGTATTACCACTCACTGAGACTTTTCCAGCAGATAATATCTTAGCTGTACCTTTGATAACTTCTACTTTGTTCTTTTTCATTAAATGGGTAATACCTGAAGAAAGTTGCTTAGCAACATTCCTTGACCTTTCTACTATCTTCTTAATATCAAACTCAATACCTTTGACTTTAATACCAAATTGATCTGCATTTTGCAGCAAGTGATGAACTTCAGAAGAACGTAGTAATGCTTTAGTAGGAATACAACCCCAGTTCAAACACACACCTCCTAAATCTGCTTTCTCTATTACCACAGGCTTCAAACCTAACTGAGCAGCTCTAATGGCTGCAACATAGCCTCCTGGGCCACCTCCAATTACGATGACATCATATTTCATTATGCTCCTCTATATAAGTAAACGCGATGGGCTTTCTATTAAATCTTTTATAACATTTATGTACATTGCAGCTACAGCACCATCAACTACCCTGTGATCACAGGATATAGTAATATTCATTAGATTTACTATATCTATCTTTCCATTTTTAACACCAGCTTCTTTCCTTGCAGCACCAACTGAAAGAATACAGCTTTGTGGTGGATTGATAATAGCATTAAACTGCTTAATACCATACATGCCAAGATTTGATATGGTTACACTACCACCTTGGAATTCTTCTGGCATAAGAGTCCCTGAAGTTGCTTTTGATGCTAAAGATTTCATTTCTTTTGATATAGCAAAAATAGTTTTCTGATCTGCATTTCTGATGATCGGCGTAACTAAACCTTCATCTATAGCAACAGCAACAGCAACATCAACATTATTATGCTGAATTATTGAATCTTCATTCCACATAGTATTAGCTTCTGGAACCATATCTAATGCTTTTGCAGTAGCTTTAATTACAAGATCATTTACAGATATCTTGTATGCTGGATTTTTAGGATCTGTAGCACCATTAATTTCTGCTCTCATTTCTAGTAATTTATCAACATTACAATCAATAGAAAGATAGAAATGTGGGATATTCTTTTTAGATTCACATAATCTTTTAGCAATAATACTTCTCATGGTAGATACAGGAACTTCAGAACTCTCTGGAGTAATTCTTTGCACATGACCACTAAGAGCTGCAGGACCAGCTCCAGAACCTATAATCTTCAGAACATCCTCCTTAACAATACGCCCCTTAGGACCACTTCCTTGCACAGAAGATAGATCTATATTACTTTCTACTCCTAATTTCTTTGCCAGTGGTGATGCATTAACTCTTTGATTCCTTACATCTACTTTTTCAGTTTTTTCTTCTTCTTTTGCAGGCTCTTCCACAGGCTTTTTCTCCTCTACAACTTCTTCAGGAGATTCTTTCTCTTCTTTCTTTGTATCCTTTTTAGATGCGTCAGTCTTTTCTTCATCTTTTATATCAGCTTCTTTTTCGTCTTTTATAGCTGATTTATCTTCTCCATCTTCCAATAAAACTGCAATAGTAGAATTTACCTTCACACCTTTTGTACCAGCAGGAACCATTATTTTTCCTAATGTCCCTTCATCAACAGCTTCAACTTCCATTGTTGCTTTATCAGTCTCAATCTCTGCTATTACATCCCCGGCGCTAACTTGATCACCTTCTTTTTTGTGCCATTTAGACAAATTTCCCTCTGTCATAGTTGGAGACAATGCTGGCATAAGAATTTTTATAGGCATAAGGACCCTCTTTCCTTTAATAAATTATTATCTGTAACAAACCTTTTTACAAGCTTCGATTATATTCTCAACTTGCGGCAATGCAAGTTTTTCTAAGTTAGCTGCATAAGGCAATGGAGTATCTTCTGCATTAACATTCTCCACAGGAGCATCTAAGTAATCAAAAGCTTCTTTCATAACAATAGTAGATATCGTAGCACCTAATCCAGAATAAAACCAGCCTTCTTCAACTGTCACAAGTCTATTTGTTTTCATTACAGAATTGATTATAGTCTGAGTATCTAATGGTCTTAATGTTCTTAGATCAATAACCTCTGCACTAATTCCTGATTTTTTTAGCTCTTCTGCTGCCGCTATTGCTTTACCTAATTGATAAGAAAAAGCTGTAATTGTTACATCATCTCCTTCAACAACAACATTAGCCTTACCTATAGGAATTTCTTTCTCTTCTAACTCAAAAGTAGCACCATATAATAACTCATGCTCTAAAAAAATAACAGGCGCATCATCTCTTATTGCAGATTTTAGTAGCGCTTTAGAATCAGTTGCCGAATAAGGAGCCACAACTTTTAGCCCAGGAATATGAGCAAACCAACTAGCAAGACACTGAGAGTGTTGAGCAGCAACACGTGCAGCTGCAGCATTTGGCCCTCTAAATACTATAGGGCAAGAAATTGCACCACCAGACATGTACTTAGTCTTAGCAGCTGAATTAATAACCTGGTCCATAGCCTGCATTGCAAAGTTAAAACTCATAAACTCTACTATTGGCCTTAAACCTGCCATAGCAGCCCCAACACCTATACCAGTAAAACCATGTTCTGTTATAGTAGTATCAACAACTCTTCTTGGACCAAACTCTTCTAACAAACCTTGACTGACTTTATATGCACCCTGATATTCTGCAACCTCCTCTCCCATAAGAAAGACTTTTGAGTCTCTTCTCATTTCTTCAGCCATCGCATCCCTTAGGGCTTCTCTTAAAGTAATTTGTACCATAATCTAATAATATTAATATATATCGCTAAATAATTCGGATTCGTCTGGTTCTGGACTATTTTCACAGAACTCAACACATTTGATAACATCTTGCCTAATAGCATTCTCTATTGCTTTGAGTTGCTCTTCGGTAAAATATTTTTTCTTGAGTAAAAAATCTTTGAAGTTTACTATCGGATCTCTTTCAGATCTATATTTCTGCACCTCATCTTTAGTACGGTAATTAGCAGGGTCAGACATAGAATGCCCTCTGTAACGGTATGTTTTAATTTCCATTAAAATTGGACCTTTACCTTTTTCAATATGCTCTCTTGCTTTTAAACCAGCTTTCTCAACTTCAAAAACATCCATACCATTGACTTGTATACCAGGGATACCAAAAGACTCACCTCTTTTATACAAATCTGTAACAGCAGTAGAACGCTTCAGTGAAGTTCCCATAGCATATTCATTATTCTCAATCACATAAATTACAGGCAAATTCCATAGCTTAGCTAAATTAAATGCTTCATATACCTGACCTTGATGTGCTGCTCCATCACCATAATACACATAAGTAGCGTTCTTTTTCTTATTATAATTATCTGCAAACGCCAAACCAGTACCAATAGGAACTTGTGCGCCAACAATACCATGACCACCGTAGAAACCTTTATCTAAAGCAAACATGTGCATAGATCCACCTTTACCTTTAGAACAGCCTGTTGCCTTTCCCATTAGTTCAGCCATAACCAAATTCATATCAACACCAGCTGCTAGCATGTGACCATGAGCTCTATAACTTGTTATGTGCTTATCATTCTTATGGGCACCAGCAAAAAGGCCGACAGCTACAGCTTCCTGACCTATGTAAAGATGACAGAAACCACCGATCTTACCTAAACCGTACAACTGACCTGCTCTCTCTTCAAATCTTCTTATAAGGACCATATCCTTATAGAATTTTTCATATTTAGACTTAAGTTTTTTTTCCAAAGAATATCCTCAGCGTTAAATCAAAAACGACATAATGTTGCCACTAAAATAGTTATATTAAAGAACTTTGTCTACAATAATTAGGAGTATTTATATAATAGAAATTATTTTTTTTCTGATTTTGAATCCTTTTTGGATTTATCTTTATCAGGAGCATTAAATATCATCTTCCCTATTAGAGTTTCAAGATTCACAGATGATTGTGTAAATTGTATTGTATCTCCACCAGCAAACATTTCATCACTGGCACCCGCATCAACAGATACATACTTCTTACCCAGCAAACCATTACTTACTATCCTAATTGAGGAGTCATTAGGGATTTTAACAGCTCTCTTTATAGCAATAGACATTACAGCTCTATATGTATCAGTATCTAATCTTAGGTCTCGAACAGATCCGATTTTTATACCACTAAGCATTACATCACTCCCAACTATAATACCCTCAACTTGCTCGAACACAGCTTTCAGTGGGTATGTATCACTAAATTTTTTGACATCTGCAACTTTATAAGTAAAAGCCAGAAAACTTAGCGCTGCTAAAACCACAACAGATCCAATAATAGTTTCAAGTTTATTACTGCTGCTCATAATCAGCCTCCTCTTCACTAATTTTCCATACACTCAAATTCGATGCAGGTTTATTTGTTTTAGTAATACAGTTCTTAATGCCTGTAAGGTTAGGCAAGTGTTCTTTTTGCCAGCCCTCTATCTGAGTCTCCTCTGCAGATGGAGCTTCATCTTTTAAACCATGAAGCCAAGCATGCCACATAGGCGGGACTTTTGTAGGCTCTATAATTCCTTTATATTTAACCACTCTCTTAAATGCACCTTTTTTATCACAATAATGAGACTGATAATATTTATTACCATATATATCTCTACCAACCATATTGTAAGCGAACTTCAACTTTATTCTATCTAAAAAGCCCATATCTCCCTATTTTTTATACTTATCTCTCATTTTTACAGCAATCTGGTCAACTTTCTCATTAAAGTGATTTCCACTATGACCTTTGACCCAGTGCCACTTTATCTCATGACTTTCTCTCACCATATCGAGCTCTTTCCATAAATCTACGTTTTTTATATCTTTTTTATTGGAACCTTTCCAATTTCTATTTTTCCAACTATCAATCCACTCTGAGATTCCTGTCTTAACATACTTACTATCTGTATATAAGTCTATTGAACAAGGTTCTTTCAGTGCTTCTAAGGTTTTTATTGCAGCAAGAAGCTCCATCCTGTTATTTGTTGTATCTACCTCTCCTCCAGACACCTCTTTTTCCACTCCATTATAAACTATAATACCTGCCCATCCTCCAGGGCCAGGGTTACCAGAACAAGCGCCGTCTGTATAAATCTTTACTTTCTTCATTTTAATAGTAATCAGTTAAAAATATGTTAAACAAAGCCAACTTTTTGCTTCACATCTCGTAGAGTTTTTTGCGCTATCTCGGATGCATTAATCCTCCCCTCTTCCAGCACAGATTTTATATGATCCTTATCTTTTATAAGATTATCATATTCAGTTTTAATATGCTTAAATGTATCAATAACAACCTCTGCCACAGCCTCTTTTAAATCACTAGTACCCTTAGAGACAAATTCTTTTTCCACATCTTTAATAGATACACCAGATAAACCTGAATAAATACCAATCAAATTAGATATCTCTGGCCTTTTTTCTTTGTCATAATACACCTCTCTAATAGCATCAGATTTTGCTTTCTTAAACTTCTTTGCAATTATCTCTGCATCATCTGTGATGCTTATTCTTGAATATTCTGATTCATCTGACTTACTCATTTTCTTTGTGCCATCTCGCAAAGACATAATTCTTGCATTTTCTTTAGGAATAAGGTGCTCTGGAATCTTGAAAACATTAGAATTTGTTTGCCTATTAAATGCCTCAGCTATATCACGAGTTAATTCCACATGCTGTTTCTGATCTTCACCTACTGGCACATAATCTACCTGGTAAAGCAAAATATCAGCTGCTTGCAACACAGGGTAACCATACAACCCTAGAGATGAATTCTCTTTATACTTAGATGATTTCTCCTTATATTGCGTCATCCTATTTAACCATCCATTTGGTGTAAAACATCCTAATATCCAACCCAATTCTGAATGCTCAGGGACACTAGATTGAACAAATATAGGACATTTTTTATAATCTAATCCGCAAGCAAGATATGTAGCAGTTAGAGAAAATATGCTTTCCGATAATTTTTTAGGATCTTGGAATACAGTAATAGCATGAAGATCTGCTATAAATGCTCTTGCATCATAACCTTCATCAATACATTTTAACCAGCTCTTTATAGCACCTAAATAATTTCCTAAGTGTATTACTTGAGTTGGCTGTATACCTGAAATAATTTTTTTTCTCATCAAACCTCTGAAAAATTTATACCATACTTTTTTAACTCTTTTTTTAACTCTAAGAAAGCTTCTTCAATATCAATAGGGTTCTGCCCTCTTACAACCATTACAGTTCCCCATTCCTCGTTTTCTCTGAACGGATAACTCCCAAATTGCAATTTGTCATATTTATCTTGTGCGTTCTGCAATATATCCTTTATAGCACTTTCTCCAATAAAAACCTTAATATTCTTAGAAATAAATTTCTCTCCTCTTTCTAACTCTTCTTCAATATTTTCAAACATAGACTTCACAATATCCGGAATACCAGCTAATACATAAACATTTTCTATGTTGAACCCCGGACAACCGCTGAGAGAATTTTTTATCAGCTCTGCTCCTACTGGAACATCAGCCATCACAGCAGACTCATTCTTTATTACTTTTCCTTTCTTTTTTAAGTGCCTCTTAATCATATCGAACGCCTCTGCACTTCTTTTTAAAGAAACCCCAAAAGCTTTTGCGATACTTGGTGCAGTAATGTCATCATGCGTAGGACCAATGCCACCAGTTGTAAAAACATATTTATGCTTCTTCCTTAGCACGTTTACAGAATCAACAATCTGATCTTCATCATCTTGCACCATATGCACTTCAACTAAAATAATACCAATATCAGAAAGCTTATTTGCTATAAACTGAACATTAAGATCTTGTGTTCTACCAGATAGTATTTCATTTCCTATAATAAGGATCGCAGCTGTAGGTTGATTATTACTCATAAATAACATATAAATATCAGACATTTACAAAAATACATATAAACATCATGGCTGTAAAGATTCATACAAAAGAAGAGTTCAAGAAAATGGAAAAAGCTGGAAAACTAGCAGCTCAAACCCTTGATTATATCACAGAGTTTGTTAAACCAGGAATTACCACTCTTGAACTAAATAATCTTTG
>JAHZKS010000061.1 GCA_022600235.1 Alphaproteobacteria bacterium
AAATATCTTTGGCACATAATGGAGTTCTGTTTTTAGATGAATTACCAGAATTTTCGAGAACCACTATAGAATCATTAAGACAACCTATAGAAACAGGATATGTAAATATTTCTCGAGCGAATTCTCATGTAACATATCCAACAAAATTTCAGTTAGTAGCAGCAATGAACCCGTGCAAATGTGGGTATCTAACAGATGCAAATAGAGCATGTAGCAAAGCACCTAAATGTGCTGAGGATTACCAAAGCAAAATTTCAGGACCAATAATGGATAGGGTAGATATTACTGTAGAGGTAAATGAAAATGTAAGTTATGGAACAGAATCTATTCACACCAATGAATCCTCAGATAAGATAAAAGAAAGAGTATTCGCAGCACGAAATTTACAAAAAGAAAGATATGAAGGATACGGCATTACATTGAACTCACAACTCGAGGGAGAACTTTTATATGAAATTGCCAGCTTGGATAATGAGACACAAATACTACTAAATAAATTTGCAGAAAAGAATAAAATATCAATGAGATCTTATAACAGAATTTTAAAAGTATCCCGCACTATAGCTGATTTATCCCTCTCAAAAAAAATAAAAAAATATCACCTAGCCGAAGCAATAAACTACAAAAATATATCTGCATTGGATAATGTTATTTAACATCAAGTTCTTGACACTGTTATCTTTCAGATAATATAATTTTTATTAAGCATTATAAAACAAAAAACACTCTAACAAAGAGGTTCTCTCCTATGGTAACTGTCAATAATCCAGGTGACCAGCGTGCAAATTATATTAAATACTATCAAGAAATGATTGCTGATCTTCAAGCTAAACGGAATAAAACAACTAAAGAATTAGAAAGAGCAGAAGCAGAAGAGGATCATGTCGGAATAAGTCTGCTAAATGATAGATTGTGTGAACTAAATTCTAGTATAGAAAGACAAGAGCATGAAATAGCTAGATATCATCGTGATGAAGCAGTAGCTCAAGCTGCATGTGCTGGTGATGCTGCTGATGAAAACCTAAATAACGATGCAACTGGTTGATAATCTTACAAAAGGAAAACTAAATGGCAAAATCTAGTGATGAAAAAGAAAAGGAAGCTTCCGCATCTGAAGATGGAACTTCTGCAGCTGGAAGGCAAGATAAAGTAGCAGAATTAATAGGAGATCTAGAGTCTATGTTAGCAGTCCAAGCAGGGAAAATACCTCCTGGTGAAAACCATGACCATTCAGAGAGATTTTTAATAATAAACGCTTTAGCGGCAGCAAAAGGAAAACAAGAAGATTTAGAGAGACACTTAAAAGAATTAGATAGATTATCCACTCTAAGAGCAAGTCAGTGTATAGGCCAATCAGAAGATAATAACACTGAAAATGACTCAGCAGATAGCTAAATTTTAATACTAATAATATTAAACAAATATCTATGCCAAAAAGTAAACTTGAGAAAATGAAAATAAAAGCAACTCGAGTAGAAGCTGAACTAGCAGTCGCACGTAAAGAAAGGGATAAGTTAGGTATAGATTTACTAGAAAAAGGATTAGCAAATCTAAAAACTGAAATAAATTTTGAGCAATATCACTTAGGCCTACTTGACACAGAAGCAGTGCTTTATGGTGAATTTCTAGTATCTCCGGACGTACAGCTCTAGTTAGCTTAGTCACATTATTACATTACCAAACCACCACAAATAACTATACCAAAGAAATATAACTTAAGTGTTGATTTTTCGTAACCATTTAGTTATAAACTTGGCAATCCGATTGACATATTATTTCATTTCGCTTAAACTATTAATAATTATGAAATTTAAGAAATATAAAACTATGCCAAAGAATAGTTATTTAACACCAGCAGGAGCTATAAAAGATTTACAAGCACTGGATACAGATCTTCAGACAATAAAAGAAGAGCTTAGCAAAGCAGAAAGAAGGGCCAAAAACGCTACAGGTACTGTTAAACAATCTTTACTAGAAACCATTGATAGTCTTAGAAAACTTAAAGAAGACAGAGAAAAAGATATAAAGAAATTACTAGCAGCACACCCAGGATTAGAAAGGGGTGACTCAGAAAAAACACTAGTGCCTGAAGACGATGACGAAGATGGAGCTACATCAGATTCTACAATAACTCCAGAAGGCAGTCCGCCACCAAAATCACCTATGCCCCCACCTCAACAAGATGAGGAAGAAGCGCAAGCTGCTGGATATGATCATGATGATCCAGATTCCACAACAACGGATGAAGAAAATCCACCGCCAAAACCACCTATGACCTGGATTCTAACTGTGGCTACCGCTGCTGGAGATGATGGTGATAACGCTGGTTCAGATGAAGATGATACAGAAGCAACTGCAGCTACCGCTGCTGGAACTGCATCTATGGAGCCCACTGCTGCAACTAATCCACCCACTTTATCCTTATGTGGCACACTCAATGAAGAATCAACAGCTTAATATATAAACGATTGAATAAATTATGACAAAAAACAAAAAACAAATTGAAAGTGAAATAAGTACCCTCCAGAGTCGAGCTGAAACTGAGAGAGGTAATTTCAGAGATAAAAACGATGACAATGCATATATAAATGCATTACGTTTAAAATACTATAAATTACTTGCACAGATTGAAGAGTTAGGATCTCAACTTCTAGCAATTGAAACAGATTTAGAAACACAATTAGGAGCACTACAACTTCAGAACAGCACCCACTTTGTAGCAACTGAAGCAATACTGGAAGCAGAATTAGCAGGATTCAACTTAGACCCTTGTAGTCAGGTATAAAATACACAAATACATTATATTTCTACATCACTTTTATTTTAGCATTAGGTCTAATATTACTTTTTTCCTACAATATCTTTACAAAACAACAAATAAGAAGCTATATCACATAGCTTCTCTCGACTACATAACTATTATTGATTATAATTAGTAAAAGCTCAATGTATCTAAACATACTTACTTATGATTGTATCTATCACATGCAATTTAGCATCAACATTTTATCCTAAATATGATCAGGATATTATTAAATACTCTAATTGCAGATCTGATACAGTCTCTAATTTATCCCTAACTAACAATTCTACAGACCCTCATAATTCTAGTGTTTTGAGAATTAAGAATATATATAATAATGCAGCTTTAAGGCCAGACATTCCTTTATATAACCAAATATACGCCCTTACTCCTCATGATGTGGGCAATCTTATATTTACCGCATTCTTTTATGAGGATCCAAGCCTAATAAGCTATAACAAAGATCTTCATGATATTGGTTTTGTTAATTTATTTGAACTGATAAAGAATAAATCCCAAACTTCTCTTTCTACGCTAGCAGAAATAGATATTTTTGAACCAGATACTAAGAAACAGCTTGAGCGTAAAATTGGGCACGAAGTAAAGTATTTTAGATTTTCAGAATTTACTACTATTGATCCACGAAATACAACTCACCATAAAAACGGCTTTTTAATACAGGATAAAAACAAATATAATGCTTATACAGCAAACTATGGACTTTTTCCTTATCTAGCGCTTAAACAAGATGCAGGAAATTTTGATATGTCTACTCAAGAAGAGAGTTCTTTTATATCATACTTAACAGGACTATTTATACAAGATTTCACAGAAAATATAAGTGCTCCACCTATCCGATGCAAAAATAACCAGGGAGTAATCTTTACAATTGTTCCTTCTGGTCAGGATGGTTGTGAAAAAAATGACGCGCATAGGTTATCTCACCTTGATTATATCGATTATCTTTGCACTCAAATACAAGATCCTAAACTACCTATTTATGACTATGCATTCCATATTAATTGTAACAACTTTAGACATTACATCGAGTTTGGTGATAATGGACAAATGGTTCCGACTATAACATACAGAAACCTTTCTGGAGGAGCTATTATTAACAAATCAACTGAAAGAGAAAGAATTGATTCTAATAATCTCCTCGTTATTAGTGATGAAGATAAAAGTTTTATTCATTCTCTTAC
This sequence comes from Alphaproteobacteria bacterium, assembly GCA_022600235.1. Classification (GTDB taxonomy): domain Bacteria; phylum Pseudomonadota; class Alphaproteobacteria; order Rickettsiales; family JABSSG01; genus JAHZKS01. Next base: position 4,006 of record JAHZKS010000061.1, read on the forward strand.
AAAAATTTTCATTCAAGAATTTACATACGCCACAGAGGCTCCGCCTATCCGATGCAAAAATAACCATGGAGCAATCTTTTCAATTCTGCCTTCTGGTCAGGATGGTTGTGAAAAAAATGACGCGCATAGGTTATCTCACCTTGATTATATCGATTATCTTTGTACAAGAAGAGAAGATCTTAAACTACCTATCTATGATTATGCCTTTCATATTAATTGTAATAATTTCAGAGATTACATCTCGTTTGATGAGAATGGACAAATTATAGATGAAGAATATAAATTATGCTTTAACAACTCTTCTAATAGCGATAGTGATATAAAAATTTATCTTGATAAAAGAATAAGTGACACTCCACTATCTAATGATAACCTTCCCAAAATACACTATTTTGATACTCCAGAATTTAATGAACCACTTGATGACCCAGAAAATGCGAAAGAAAAAATAATACTGGCAGGAAATGGAGTAGAAATAAAGTGGGCACCCCCTGCAGATTAATCTACTAATCTGAATCCATTTTCCTTATATAGACCATATAAATTGTATAACTTTTCATCGCTATCTGATATTTGACACGTCAGGAAATATATTAGACTCTGATACATCGGAAACAATATTCTAAAAAACTGACAGATAAAGGACGTTAATCCACATAAACAGTTTCTCCTTTTCTGCCGTAACCTAGCTTTTTCCTGGCTTGCTCTTCAAGCAAATCTAAGTCTAAAGAATCTGAGCGCATACGACTTACCTTATTTTGTAAGATAGATCGCTCTTCCTCTAGGATTTGCACCTCATCTTGTAGAATTTTATGCCTCTCACTTAGCTCAAATAAAGCTAGAATACCTCTGTCACCGCTTAAAATATTATACAAGAAATAGAATATTAAAGTGAGCAACAACAATATCGCTATAACCTTTCTAATTCTAAAAGATGAGTCACGAATAGATTTCATTTAACCCCCCAAAGCACAAAGCTGCGCTAGATTTTTATGTCAAAACTTTATCAAACTGTTTCAAAGCATGATATTTCGCTTCAGCCCCTAGTTCTTCATTAATTCTCAGAAGCTCATTATATTTTGCTGTCCTATCCACTCTGCAAACCGAGCCAATTTTAATCTGGCTACATCCCATAGCAACAGCTAGATGAGAAATAGTTGTGTCCTCTGTTTCACCAGATCGGTGCGACATTATACATTTATATCCCTTAGAGTGAGCTAATTTAATTGTTTCAAATGTTTCAGTCACTGTACCAACTTGGTTTGGCTTTATTAAAATTGCATTTCCTATATTCTTAGAAATACATTTTGATAAAATTTCTTTATTAGTCACAAATACATCATCTCCGACTAACTGCACTTTACCTCCTAAAGTATTGGTTAGCAATTTCCATCCCTCGTAATCTTCCTCTGCCATCGCATCTTCGATAGAATATATAGGATAATCCCTAGAGAGCTCTTCATAGTAAGACACTAGTTGCCCAACACTTAAGCTTTTTCCTACGCCTTCAAAGTAGTATTCATTTCCTTTGTATAATTCAGTAGCTGCAACATCCAAAGCTAACATGATGTCTTTGCCAGCTTTATATCCAGATTTTTCTATAGCTCTTAATATTAATTCTATAGCATCCTTATCATATTTTATATTTGGCGCAAACCCTCCTTCATCTCCAACACTCGTACTCAATTTTTTTGATGATAAGACCTCTCTTAATGATGCAAATACTTCAGCACCCATTCTTATTGCATCTTTAATATCTTTGGCACCTACTGGCATAATCATAAACTCTTGTATATCCAGCGCATTATCTGCATGAGCACCACCATTAATGATGTTAATCATAGGAACTGGTAGGCTATGTGCCTTATTATTTATATAAGAAAATAATGATTTATTTTGAGATAAAGCAGCTGCTTTTAAAACTGCCATAGACGTTGCAACTATTGCATTACCACCTAAAACAGAACGAGTCTTTGTTCCATCTAAATCAACTAACATTCTATCTATGGAATGTTGATTTAAACAATCTTGTCCTTTTAAAGCATCATTAATAGTTGTATTAATATTCTTTACAGCTTTTTCTACACCCTTACCAAAAAACCTTTTTGGATCATTATCTCTAAGCTCATGCACCTCATGCATACCTACAGAAGCTCCACTTGGAGAAGCAGCCCTACCAAATTTATTTTCTCCTATGAAAACATCAACCTCTACTGTCGGATTACCCCTACTATCTAAAATCTCTCTTGCTACTATATTTTTAATCTTTGACAATTTTACTCTCCTATTTTTGTTTCTATTAATTCAATAGTTTTATTAATACCATATAATTTTACAAATGATCCTAACCTAGGTCCTTGTTCTTGACCTAGAAGAACTTGATAAACCATTTTAAAAAAATCTCTTAAGTTTCCATAACTTGAATCTGTTCCTGTTCTGTAAAATATACTTTGAATATCTTCTGGGGTACAACCTTTTTCTAATTTTATTAATTCGGATTTAACAATCCCAAGTAACTTCTTATCTTCTTCTGATGGGCTAATATATAATTTCTTTGGTTTAATAAAATCTTTGTAGTATTGAATTGCATACCCAACCAGCTTATCAAGAAATTTAGATTTTTTTGGTGTTAAGTCTTTTTCATATTGAGAAATAAAACTCCAAAAAACACTTTTATCGTCAGAGTTACATACAGAAGCCAGATTTAATAATAAACTAAAAGTAATACCTCCGAGTTCATATCTAGGAACATTACCTCCATGTACATGCCAGACTGGATTCGAAAACTTATCTACATCTTCAGATTGATGAAATTTATTTGCAAAATTTATATATTCATCAACACTTTTTGGAATTGCAGAAAAATACATTTTCTTTGCTCGAGTAGGGGTTTGGTACATGTAAAAAGCAAGACTTTCTATAGGCGCATATTTTAACCATTCTTCTATAGAAACTCCGTTACCTTTCGACTTAGATATTTTCTTCCCATGCTCATCTAAAAACATCTCATATACAAATTCCGTAGGACCCTTTCCACCAACCAAGTTACAAATCCTTCTATATAAAATAGCATTAGCTCTATGGTCTTTACCGTACATTTCAAAATCAACATCAAGAGCAGCCCAACGCATTCCAAAATCTGGTTTCCACTGAAGCTTACAATGCCCACCTGTGACTGGCACCGACACTTCTTCATTTGTCTCTGGGTCTAAATAAGTAATTGTACCTTTTTCAGCATCTCTTTTTATTACAGGAACATACAATACCCTTCCTGTTCTAGGGCAAATTGGCAAGAATGGGCTGTAAGTCTGCTGTCTTTCTTCTCCTAATGTTGGAAGCATCACAGACATAATCTGATCATATTGCTCTAACGCTTTGAGAAGAAACTCATCAAACTTTCCTGTTTTATACAAAATTGATGCACTATGAAACTCATAATCAAACTCAAAATCATCTAGGAATCCTTGCACCTTCTTATTCATATAATCACCGTAACTCTTTTCTTCACCAAATGGATCTGGAATGCTAGTTAATGGCTTTTGAATATATGGCTCTAGAGCTTCGGGGTTTTGTACATTGTCTGGAATTTTTCTTAAACCATCCATATCATCTGATACCACAAACAACTTTGTTGGTATATCCGATATAGCTTGGAAAGCATTTCTTACCATTTGTGTTCTCACTGCTTCACAATATGTCCCGATGTGCGGCAATCCTGAAGGCCCATAGCCAGTTTCGAATAAAACATATCCCTTTTTTGGTGTTTTACCACCCAAAGACTTCAAAATCTCCCTAGCAAGCTCAAAAGGCCATGACTTATTCTCTTGAAGTAGTTGCTTTATATCGCTCATATGCTTTAGAATTATATTTAAGAATACTGTGACAATAGAAAATACATCATAATTATTACATAGCAATGAAAATCTTATTACATACATACCGTAAACTATTCATCTTAATTACAATTCTAAGCGCACTTTCTTTGTCTGCTGCATACATAGTAGAATATGTGATGAATATAAAACCATGTAGGCTTTGTATATATCAACGCATACCTTATTTTATTATTACAGGACTTGGAGTTATGGGGTTGTTGTTAAACAAGAACTCATTGTCAAAATACATCTGCTATGTATGTAGCCTTGTTTTTCTTAGTGGGTCAATTATAGCTTTATATCATACCGGAATTGAAAGAGGAGCAATAGAAGAGCCTAATTCTTGTGCAGTAAACTTTTCTCAAGATCATAGCAGTATAGAGTCGCTCAAACATTCTATCCAGCAAAACACGGTTCCTTGCAAAGAAGTTAAAATGAGAATCGCTGGCTTGTCTATAGCAGAAATTAATGCTCTGTTCTCGTTTGCTATGTTTATATATATTTTATTATCCGCAAGAAAAATGGAGAATAAGGCAGTAAAGCTTAGAGAGTCACTTGAAAGAATGGGTATAGATCGAGATTCGCTCTAAATAGCATCATCCCAGAGACAAGTATCTTGCCCATAAGCTTCTATATCATCTAAAATGTCTGCACTATTAAAAAACTCTGTTACATGTCTTTCAAAAAAATGTCCGACTTTATTTGAATACTCATTCCAATCATAATAGCTTTCAATAAACTTGGATATAGCAGAAACAACCGTTAATGCTTTCACCAACACATGAGCATCTTGTGTTCCCATTCTTGTGAAAGTTCCATATATACCTAACTCAAGCTTTAATAAATCCACTAATCCAACAACTTTAACAATATCTTCTGTTACATCACCCATAAATTCTGCAAAAGAAAGTGCTTTCAAATCATCAAGATCAGATTCTTTAGATGATCCTATAGAATATTTTACAATAGTTTCTGTAAGTTCACCTACCCAGTCACCAAAATAATTTCCGATAGCATATCCCGCTACTGCTGAAAAGACGTTAAGGCATAAAGTACCACCATAAACAGCTGATAGAGTATACGCACCATACATGAAAAAGCCTTTTATCACGTCTTCGGTTAAATCATCCAAAGAATGGTAGAAAAAATTTTGTGGCTGCTTATAAAATTTTTCGTATAAAAAAGAGCCAAAATCTGTAAAAGGATTTACTTCGTCTCTTATCTTCTCCATAGACATATAAACAAATTAATTTTATCACCGATAGTTAATAATATAGTAATATTTATGCAAAAATCAAGAATTAGAGAAACAATTGTAGCACGCTAGAATGCAGCAACAGCTTATAATGCAACTAGTTCTGTGACCTCTATTGCTAGTAGCTTCAGATCAGATTGCTCTGACATACGGTGATCAGAGTCTTTTACTAAAATAACTTTTACATTTTTTGAAGAGAGCTGCTCTGCCAATTTCACAGAAATCTCTATAGGTACTGATTCATCACGAAAACCATGCATCAAAACAACTGGCATATCTATTGGAATTATTTTTTTGAGTAATAAGTTTTTTCTACCATCTTCTATCAATTTTTTTGTTATACAATAGTCTGAGCCTCCACGTTCTATATTAATTTTACCTTTTCCCATAAGGTCAAATTTCTGTTTTTCTGTAAAACTATCCCACATCAACACCTCTGTAAAATCAACAGCACTTGCAATATTGATAATTCCTGCCACTTTCTTTTTTAACTTTATAGCTACTAATAAAGATATCCAACCACCCATGCTAGAACCAATCAAAATCATAGGGGTTTTAACAAGCTCATTAATTACTGCTAGTGACTCTTTAGTCCATTCTGATATAGATCCTTCAAAAAAATCTCCTGATGATTTTCCATGCCCAGAATAGTCCAAAGCTACATAACCTAGATTATTTTCTGTACAGAAATCCTCTAAAAAAAGTGATTTAGTTCCATCCATATCAGACATATAACCACATAAAAAAACTATTGTTCTATAAGGATTCTTTACCTTGGAAAAATTATTTTTATAGGCTATATTCTTATTATTAAATATAATGCTATTACTTTTATTCATATTGAGGGGTATTTATATCAATGGCAAAATCCTATCACAAACCTGTTGTTTTACAAGTATTACCCTCTTTAGTAAGCGGGGGAGTGGAGAGGGGAACTATTGATATTGCTGCTTTCTTAACAAAATCAGGACTAGAGTCCTTTGTTGCCTCAGCAGGAGGGCCTTTAGTAAGAGATATAGAAAAAGCAGGCTCTACACATTTTACTCTACCCCTTAAAGACAAGAACCCTATTACAATGGTCAGCAATGCTTTTAAATTAGCGAAGTTAATCAGAAAGCATAAAATTAATATCATACACGCTAGATCTAGGGCACCAGCATGGAGTGCATATTTAGCAGCTAAAATCACAAAATGTAGGTTGATTACTACTTTTCACGGCACTCATTCTGTAAACAGAATAAAAAAATATTATAATATAGTGATGACTAAAGGAGACTTAGTAATAGCTGTTTCTGATTTTATAGCAAGTCACATTATAGAAACATATGGCGCTAACCAAAAGAAAATCAGACCTATCTACAGAGGAGTATCTTTAGAGGATTTTAATACAAAAAATGTAGACCCATCTCGTTTAATAAAAATGAAGAAGAAATGTTATATACCTGATGGCAAATTTATTATTACTCTTCCAGGAAGACTCACCAGCTGGAAAGGTCATGAAGTTTTGCTTAACGCAATAGCGAAACTTAAAAATGATAATATATACTGCCTCATGGTAGGCAATACTAAACAACATAAAAGTCATTTTGGAAATTTCATAAAACTTGCTCGATCATTAGGCATTAGCAATAAAGTTACCTTCACTGGAGCAATCAAAGATATGCCTGCACTCTATATGCTCTCCGACTTAGTAGTGGCACCTTCAACGAGACCCGAAGCATTTGGAAGAATATCAATTGAAACACAAGCAATGAAAAGACTTATTATTGCTACGGATATTGGTGGGTATAAAGAAACTATTGTATCGGAGAAAACAGGATTTCTTATCCCCCATAATGATGTAGAAGCTTTAGAAAAGAAAATTGAAACTGTAATAAACCTTACTCATAAGAAAAGAGTGATGATGGGTAATGCAGCTCGTAAAAACGTTGAGAAGAAGTTCTCTTTAAAGCAGATGAAAGAAAAAACTATGAAAGTTTATAATGAAATTCTAAAGAATTAGTATTTACAAACCTTCTTCTGTAGAAATTGAACCATCTGACTTTTCAACAATCTTTTCAATCTTTAATTTTGCTTCTTTTAGTTTAGATTCACAATGACTCTTTAGAGCATTTCCTCTTTCATAATCATTGATTACTTTATCAAGATCGTCTTTTCCTGTTTCAATTCCTCTAACAATCTCTTGAAGTTCGTTTAGAGCTTCTTCAAATGTTAAATCTTCTATTTTCTTATCTGTACTCATACTGCTCCTTGTAATCTTTTATAATTAAAATATACTTAACTCATAAGAATGATAAGGCATAAAAGACATGAAAGCAATAATATATCGCCCAACTAAATCAGCTATGCAATCTGGATTAAAAAACACGAAAAAATGGGTATTACATTCTACAGACAAAAAAAAATATACAGAGCCCTTTTCTGGATGGACCGGGTCTAAAAATACAGATCAACAAATAAAAATATTATTTAACACAAAAAATGATGCTATAAATTTTGCTAAAGCTCAGTCTTGGGAATACGAGATTATAGAACCACAAGAAAGAAGAATAGAGCCTAAATCATACTTAGATAATTTTAAATAAAGTAAACTCTTGAATAACGAAATATCAAAACCACTGCCAAAACTGAATGCTAAACAAGAAGAAGCAATACATCATATTGATGGACCTCTTCTCATTCTTGCTGGCGCTGGCACAGGAAAAACACTTGCACTAATAAGCCGTATAGTAAATATATTACAATTAGAGAAAGCATTCCCTTCAGAAATATTGGCTGTAACATTTACAAATAAGGCTGCCAATGAAATGCAAGAAAGAATATCTCAGATTCTTCCACTACGTTTAAAATGGTTAGGAACTTTCCATTCAATATGTGCAAAGATGCTGCGTGTCAATGCAGAAGCAGCTAATTTAAGTAGTAGCTTCTCAATTATAGACGTAGATGACCAAATCAGAGTAATAAAGCAAATAATGAATGATTTTGCTTTAGACATAAAACAGTTCAACCCAAAAATGATCTCTTCAATTATCCAAAGATGGAAGGATCTTGCTCTTAATGTGGAAGATGTTTCAGAATCAGATTTAAAAACAGACTACCACGTCAAGGCACTACGTATTTATAGAGAATATCAAGATAAACTAGATTCTAACGACTCCTTAGATTTTGGAGATTTATTGCTCAAAACAGTCAATATGTTCAAAAGAAAACCTGAGATATTAGAACATTATCAAACCCTATTCAAATATGTTTTAGTAGACGAATATCAAGACACAAATACAGCTCAATATATATGGCTTCGCATGCTCGCACAGAAAAGAAGTAACATATGTTGTGTCGGAGATGATGATCAATCTATATACGGATGGAGAGGTGCTGAAATAGGAAATATTCTAAAGTTTGAGGAAGATTTCCCTGGAGCAAAAATAATAAAGCTAGAGCAAAATTATCGTTCTACAAACTGTATCTTAAGCGCTGCCTCTGCATTAATTGCGAATAATAACATGAGGCATAGCAAAACACTTTGGACAGAAACAGAATCTAATGAAAAAATAGTGGCTCGTTCATTTTTTAACGACAAAGAAGAGGCGAGTTTTATTGCGAAAGAAATTATGTGTAAATTTAAACATAATTTACATCAAACTAAAGTAGCAATCCTTGTGAGGGCATTATTCCAAACTAGGATTATAGAAGAATGTTTTATGAGATCAGGAATTCCTTATAAAGTTGTGGGGAGCCTTAAATTCTATGAAAGACAGGAAATTAAAGATATTGTAGCCTATATCAAGCTTGCTATAAAATGTAATGATGATCTTCCTTTTGAAAGAATTATAAACAAACCAGCACGTGGTATAGGTAAAACGACAATACAAAAAATTAGAGATTTTGCTAATACAGAAAAGATATCACTCTTTAGTGCAACAGAATTAATGCTAGAAAGCAAAGGAAGTTTCGCTAAAAAAACTACTGAGTCCTTAAGCGTTTTCATAAAAATGATTAAAAAATGGCATGAAGAATTTCAAACACTTCACCATACAGATGTAGTAAAAAATATACTTACTGAATCTGGATATGAAGCATTCTTAAAATTTGAAGACAGCATAGAAGGGCGTGGTAGATTAGAAAATGCAAAAGAACTTCTCCAAGCTTTAGAAGATTTTAAGACAATTTTAGATTTTTTAGACCATATCACTCTAGTGACAGATAATGATAATAACAAAACACAGGAAGATTTAGTTACCATCATGACACTACACGGCGCAAAAGGTCTAGAGTTTGATGCTGTCTTTTTACCTGGATGGGAAGAAGGATTATTTCCTCACTCAAAATCTTTAGATGAATCTGGAGATAAAGGTTTAGAGGAAGAGAGAAGACTGGCTTATGTAGGTATGACTAGAGCAAAAAAGAATCTTTATATATCTCACTCGCTAACAAGAAGAATGTATAATCAATGGATTGATTCAATGCCTTCTAGATTCTTGAAAGAAATCCCCAGAGAATTTTTAACAGATATTTAAGCAAGTTCCTGTATCTCGTTAAAGGACTTACCTTTAAAATTTTCTACAAGACTATCCATCTTTAACAAAAATGCCTTTAGATGTGGCATTTCCATATGAGCTTTCCAACTATCTTCATCTGCCCATTTCTCAACTAAAATAAATTCTGATAAGTCTTCTTTATCTTGCAGCAACCTGTACTCAAGACATCCCTTTTCTTTTAACGTTGGAATAATCAATTTCTGCAAGGACTCTTTTAGAGCGGTTTCGTTTCCTTGTTTTGATTTTATAGTAGCAAATAGTGTGAGTGAAGATTGAGACATTTGTAGTACACACTTAATTTGTGGTGGCTGGACCTGGAATCGAACCAGGGACACAAGGATTTTCAGTCCTTTGCTCTACCAACTGAGCTACCCAGCCAAATGAATATACTATAAATAAATTATAATAATCCGCCTGTCGAGCAATATTATCGGTTTTTTATTGTATAATTCAAGCTAGATTTTTTGAATATAGAACTTTTTATACTTTACTGGTTGACTATATTGTATATGCATATACTATATAGATGCATATAAAGAGGCGATCATGTGGGTACAAACTTACAGTAAAACTTTCAAGAATATAAAAAAAGAAGATATATGGAAACTCTGGACAGATATAAATAATTGGCCGACTTGGCATGATGATCTAGATTACTGCAAACTTGATGGAAAATTTGAAGTTGGCAATAGTTTTATATTAAAGCCCAAAGGCGTTAACCCAGTAAAAATCTTACTAACTGAGATTCATAAGAAAAAATCTTTTACCGATTGTACTTCGTTCTTTGGTGCAAAAATGTATGACACACATTCTATGGAAGAAACAAAAAATGGACTAAAAATCACAAATAAAATTGTTGTAACTGGAGCACTTCAATGGCTGTGGGTTAAACTTGTGGCGCAAAACGTCTTTAAGTCTACTCCAAAACAGATAGAAGATTTAGCAAAACTTGCGAGGAAAAAATAATGGACAGCTTACCTTTTGGATTTGACAAACCTGAGGACAGCCCTGGTTTTTTACTATGGCAAACCACTATGATATGGCAGCGCCAAATTAAAAAATCTTTAGAACCATATGATATTTCTCATGCACAATTTGTAATCATGGCAACTTTGCTGTGGTTTGAAGCGCATCATTACAATACTACACAGATTCTAATCGTAAACCGATCCAAGCTTGATAAAATGACTGTCTCTAACTCGCTAAAAAAACTTGCGGGATTTGGCTATATACATCGCATAGAAGACAAAAAAGACACACGTGCAAAAAATGTCTCTCTCACAAAAAAAGGAAAGAAATTGGTCCATATATTAGTGCCTATTATTGAAGATATAGATCAAGCTTTCTTCTCTCAAACCTCTCAAAAAGAAAAAGAAGTCTTTATGAATGCAATGAAAAAACTAACAACAAAGAAATAAATAATATTTTTAACATCTATTATTTTTGTTACTTCAAAATCCAGCTATAGTTCATTCATGCAAATAAATTGAGGGTATTAATGGCAATTTTTCAAATCAGAAACGTAAAGATGAATTATGTATTCCATAATAATGGTAAAAATTCAACCGTTCTATTAGGACACAGCTACTTGTTTGATAATGAAATGTGGATTCCGCAAGTTCAAGCACTAAGCCAACATTACAACATCGTAATTCCAGATTTATGGGGTCATGGAGGATCTGATTCTATTGATACGAAAAAGTATAGCATAAATGATCTTGCAAAAGATTATGCCGCATTAATGGAGAACCTAGGAATTAGCCGATACCATGTAGTGGGATTATCAGTAGGAGGAATGTGGGGAGCACATCTAGCACTTAACCACCCAGATAAAGTGCGATCTCTAGTGCTAATGGATACAGACCTACACGAAGAATCACCTGAAGCTCAGGAACAATACTTTGGTTTACTTAATAAACTTGAATCTGATGGCACAATATTAGACTCAATGGCAACGCAAATTACCACCTTCTTCCATGCGCCAGGTGCTGACAAAAGAATAGTACAATATATTACATCCAAAATATCTTCTCTCAAAGATGAAAATATTGAATGTATAGTAGGTCTAGGCAAAATTATATTCTCCAGAGAATCTATATTAGATAGATTACATGAACTAAAGATGCCTGTAATGGTAGCTGTAGGAGACCAAGATGGACCTCGTCCTCCTTTTGAATCACAAAGAATGCATAAGCATATTGAAGGATCAGAATATTATGAGATTCCTAACGCTGGACACTTATCAAATATAGAAAGCCCTGTACATACAGATAGAATGCTAGTGAATTTCTTAGCAGGAGTAGAAGCACAAGAATCTGAACATTGCTAGGCAATTAATCTGCACTTCCTAGAAGTTGCAAAACTTTATCTAGCTGCTCAAGCGATTTATATTTAACAGATATAGTGCCTTCGCTTTGACTCTGGGACTTTATCTTTACAGATGTATTTAGTTTCTTGCCTAATAAATTTTCTATCACCTTTATATCGCTCTGATTTTGCAGCAAATTAGGTTCTTTTTTTATTTTAGTACCCTCAAAACTTTTACCAATTAAAGCCCTGACAAACTGTTCTGCTTCTCTAACTGTTAAATCTCTTTTTATAAACTCTTCTGCAATTTTCTCAGCATTTTCTACTCCAACTAAATTCTTAGCATGTCCCATAGTAATTTTACCAGATATAATCAGATCTAACACTGCATCAGGCAATTTTAGCAATCTCAATATATTTGTAATATGGCTCCTACTCTTCCCTACGATTAATGCAACATCATTTTGATTATAAGAATATTTGCTCATTAATTCTCTGTAAGATTTTGCTTCTTCTACTATATTTAGATTTTGCCTTTGAATATTCTCTATGATTGATATTTCGAATGCGGTTTCTTCACCTATATTCTTTATTATTGCAGGAATAGCTGTTATTTTTGCATATTGAGCTGCACGAAACCTACGCTCACCAGCTACAATTTCATATTCGTCTGTAGACTTGATTCTTTTAACTATTATAGGAGATATAATTCCGCTTCTTTTTATAGAACGCGCGAGCTCTTGGAGTGATTCTTCATCAAAATATTTTCTTGGTTGATCTCGGTTTTGTTTTATTTTATTTATTGAAATATCATGTATCTGAGTTTTTGATGCGATCTCTTTCTCAGCCACATTCTCAAAACCACCCATCAATGATGCTAGTCCTCTTCCTAAGTTTTTTTTCATAATTTTTCCTCTGTTCTAATTTTCTCTCTTTCTAAAAATTCTTTTGCCATATCTAAGTAAGCTTTCGATCCTGCACAATGCATATCATAAACTATTGCTGGCTCCCCATAAGAGGAGGCCTCGGATATTCTTACATTCCTAGGTATGACTGTTTTATATACTAATTCTCCAAGGCAGTTCCTAACATCTTCTTCTACCTGATCAGTTAAATTATTTCTTTTATCGTACATAGTAAGAACTACACCGTCTATATCCAAATTTGCATTCAAATTTGCCTTTATCATTTTTATAGTTTCCATCAAATGCTTAAGCCCTTCTAAAGCAAAAAATTCACATTGCAACGGTATTATTACAGAGTCAGATGCTGTTAAAGAGTTAATCGTTAACAAGCCTAGGGAAGGAGGACAATCTATTATGATATAATCATATTGGCTCTTTATAGAGGCTAATTTTTTTTTAAGTCTATAACGGAAACTTGGTATATTAACCAACTCCATTTCTGCAGCGGCTAAATCTATATTAGATACCAAAATATCAAGAAACCTTATCCCAGAATTTACTACTACATCTTCTGTCAAATCATCATTAACCAAAACTGTGTAGAGGTTTCTATCTTCTTCTTTATTAATAGCAAATCCTGTAGTGGCATTACCTTGAGGATCAGCATCTATAAGTAAAACTTTCTTTTCTGTAGCAGCAAGTGCTGTAGAAAGATTTATAGCAGTAATAGTTTTACCTACACCTCCTTTCTGATTTACTATAGATATTATCTTACCCATCTCTCTTTATATTTGATAATATTAAAACTACACTTTTCTCATTCGTAATACTTTGCTTTGTATTAATAGAAAAATTCCACCCAGCTTTTTGAGCTTCTTCAATTTCTATTTCATAATTCTCTCCTTTCAATAAAATAAGCTTTATATTGTGATTTATACACCCACTACTCAATTCTAATATTTTTTTTACTGAAGCAAAACCTCTGCAAGTAATTACATCTACTTTTTCTATAGCAACATCTTCTATTGCTTGATTTATTATCTCAAAATCACCACCTATTTCAGCTTTTGCTTTATGCAAAAAAGTGCATTTCTTTGAACTTTTTTCTACTAAAATAATATTAGAATCATTAATAATAGAAAGAATAATGCCTGGAAATCCAGCGCCAGTACCTATGTCTAATATTTTTTTTCCTTTTATAAGGCTAGAGATTTGCATGGAATCTAAAACATGCCTTTCCCATATTATATCTTCCGTAGATTTCGCAATAAGATTGATGGATTGATTCCATTTGAGAACAAGGTCTACAAATTTTTGCAATTTCTCAAAGGTTTCACGTGAAACCTCAAACTCCTCTTCAACCCTTTTCATAACACTCTATCAACTCTCTTTCTTCACAGTATAGTATCTAAGCATATGTTTTTCTAGTTAAATGCACCAAGATAGAGGTAATTGCTGCAGGGGTCACTCCTTCTATACTAGATATTTCACTAACATTCTTAGGTTGGAATTTTGCTATCTTCTCACGAACTTCTATAGACAAACTTGGAACTTCAGCAAAGTCAAAATCTTCTGGAATTGTAAGTTTCGCATTTTTTTGGAATAATTTTATATCATCTTCTTGTCGTGATAGATACTTATGGTACTTTGCTTCTATAGAAATCTGATCTAAAATATCTCTAGATTCCTTACCAAGCTCTGGAATAAATGTAACAACCTGCTCTAGTGATATATGAGGATAAGAAAGAAGAGAAAATGCAGACCTCTTTACACCGTCTTGTGCCATATTTATATTATGTTGCTTACAAAAATATGGGGTAAATTTTCTTTCTTTTAGAAGATTTCTTATTCGACTGATCTCTTTCTCTTTTCTATCTAAAACATCCAATCTTTCTTTCGATACACTGCCAGCTTCATAACCATTCCTAGTTAAACGAATATCTGCATTATCAGCCCTCAAAGTTAACCTATACTCAGATCTTGATGTAAACATACGGTATGGTTCTTGCGCACCACTTGTAATTAAATCATCAATCATAACCCCTATATATGAATCTGCTCTGGTGAGTAAAAATTCTTTATTTTTTAATGAAACAGCAGCATTTAAACCGGCTACCATGCCCTGGCCAGCAGCTTCTTCATAGCCTGTTGTCCCATTAATTTGACCTGCAAAATAAAGATTTTTTACTTTTTTTGTTTCTAAAGATCTATTTAATTCTCTTGGGTCAATAAAATCATATTCTATTGTGTATCCATAACGAATTATATTGGCATTCTCTAGCCCACGAATAGATTTAATAAATTTTTCCTGCACTTGTTCCGGCAAAGCCGTAGATAAGCCATTAGGGTAAATCAAATCACTATCTAAACCTTCTGGCTCCAAGAATATTTGATGACTGTCTTTGTTAGGAAATCTCAATATCTTTAATTCAATAGAAGGACAGTAACGTGGTCCTGAAGATGTTATCTCTCCCGAACATGTACCAGATTTTTCTATATTTTCTTTAATAATATCATGAGTATTCTTATTTGTTCTCGTAATATAACAATCAATCTGAGGAGTTTTTATTTTGTTTATTATATGGGAAAAGGGTCTTGGAACTTCATCACCTGACTGATTTTCGATTAGATCATAATTTAATGAGTCCTTATGTATTCTTGCTGGCGTTCCTGTTCTTAACCTTTTGATATCAAAATTTAGTGATTTCAAACATTCAGCTAACTTAACTGACGGCGCCTCATCCACTCTACCTGCGCTGATTTTTTTCTCTCCTACATGAATAACACCATTTAAAAAAGTACCTGTAGTGAGCACTACTTTAGAAGCAAAAATTTTACCTTGCTTTTCTGCAACTACGCCCAAAACCTTTTTATGCTCTATAATAATTTCTTCTACAGCATCTTCTAAAACTGTAAGATTATTTTGCTCTGATATTATTTTCTGGATAGCTTTTTTATACAGCTTTCTGTCTGCTTGCGCTCTAGGCCCCCAAACAGCTGGACCTTTACTCGCATTAAGCATTTTATAATGAATTCCTGCCTGATCTATAGCAATTCCCATTATCCCACCAAGAGCATCTATTTCTTTTACTATGGTTCCCTTAGCAACACCTCCTATCGCAGGATTGCATGACATTTCTCCTAGATTATCCTTTTTGAAGGTAACAAGAAGTGTTTTAGCTCCAACTCTAGCTGCCGCACATGCCGCTTCACAGCCAGCATGTCCTCCTCCTATCACTATAACGTCGTACTTGGTACTCATACTATTATTAACTTCCAAAAAAAATAACTTTATACTATAAATTAGTTAAGATGTACAGTTTCTATGGGAGACGATTGTTTTTGAGCAGCAAGTGTAAGTAGATACCAAATAATGATCTGGCATTCATTATGAAGAATCTATAGTATCACTTTATAAAAATCATGACATATAGCCCTGCCTCCAAATGATTCTTTTTGAGATACCAATCCTTTATTTAAATAATAACCATCTTTCTCATTTGATATTCCAAAATCAAAGAATTCTTTTTCTTTAAATTCTTCATACACCAAGAAATGATACATAAAGTCATTTGCACCCAAAAACTTCCCTTCTTCAGAACTAAACACATATTGTGCATGAGCCACTGTATCTGTAACATATATAATAGCACCTGAAACCATTTTATTGTCATTGTAACATCCAAAGAACTTTATATTTTCAGGAAAATCATGCATTAGCTTTATTAACTCCTCTGAGCTATGCACTGGTTTTTTCTCAAAATTATTTTCAAGAAAACTACTCACTATACCCATGAATTCTTCTATTTCTTGATTTTTCTCTATACGTAATCTTGAATTTATTGCCTTCTTTACACCTCTTAATCTGCGCCTTTCAAAGATTGGGTCATGATTTTGTAGTTTTATAACAGTGCACACATCTCTTCGGTATAATTTTGCATTATGTACAAATAATGCATATAAATCTTCTTCTGATGGAATCTTATGATAAATATGAGGAATAGTTTTATATATAAGAATACTTACTCCAATAGATTTTAAAAAATCTAATACAGCATTAAAAATCTCTAACATTCTTTCTACTTTAACATTTTCTCCACATATTATACCTCCATAAGTCAGACCTTGATGTGTGATAAGTTCATTTCCAACTCTGTTTGCAGGCAACAACGCTATTAACTTTTTATCTTCATAGACCATTAGTGAGCAATCAACAAATCTATCTCGATGGTAATCCATATAAGATCTATTAAATAGAAATGTCCCATTCTTAGATTCAGAAACAAACTTATTCCATGAAAGAGACTCCTTATTTTGAAATACTTTTACTTTATACATTACTAACTTAATCTGTTACCAATTCTAAAACACATATTAAAGTCAACCACAGTCTGTAATTCATCTACCAGCTCTTTTACCACAAGATAACCATCCCTAACTTTAATCCACATTCCTTCATTATCAATGTTTGTGATACGCCCTAGAGTAAGAGTTTTTATATTCTGATCATGTAATTTATACTTTGTTATAAAATATTTTTTACATTTTCTTTGAATAAAAGGTAATGGATATGGATCAACTAGAGCTCTAAAAAAATTCTTTATTTCTTGATGAGAAAAACTAAAATCCAACTTACAATCTGCTAAGCTTCGCTTTATGCCCCACGTAGCAAGACTCTTTTTTTGTGGAATGGGTTTTAAACTTTTCTTACAATATAGGCTGACAACTCTTCCTATATTCTCAGAGACAGACTCATGAAATAGATTCATATAATCCATAGAGGATGAAGAATAATCATTTTTTATTTTATATTGATAAATAATAGGTCCTGAATCCATAAACTCATCCATTTCATGAAAAGTCCACCCCAAATGAGATTCATTATTTATTATGCCCCATACAATGGGGTGCATACCCCTATACTTAGGTAAAGGAGCATAATGTATATTCAAAAACTTTTTTTTCCTAAGATGTTCAATAGGAACCAATGGAGCATAAGCAGAGCAAATTACTACTCTAGCATCTGAACTAAAAAAACTATCAATAAATTGATCCTGTGGTCTCAAATCTTCAAAAATATTTTGAGTATTAGTGTAAACTGAGATCTTATCTACATGGGTTACTAAACCTTTATACAATGCAAGAGCTCCTAGATTATCTCCAGCAACTATTATTTCTTTAATCATTACGTATACAGTGTGTATGATATATAATGCAGCCTATTACAATACAATAGTACTGTCAATGTCAATAAGGATTTTACAAATAGGCATTCCTAAACAATAGTTGCTAATAGATACGTATTTTATTTATCTTATTTTTTTACTTCTGATAAATTTATTACCTATATGACCTTTGCATTTCTCTATAGCGCATTTTTCTACCACAGATCAATCACATATTATTTAACAAGTCCTCTAAATAACTAAAAGAACAGAGATTTTATATAATATTTCCTGCAATAAATCGCATATCTTCTTCAGTATATCTATGATCTATAGGTAATGGAATTAAATAACGAGAAAGATAGTACTCAAAAGAAGATTTTGATGCCTTCAGCATAACAGATCTCCACCATTGTGGAATATATATATTTTTTTCTAACAGATGATTCCTTAAAGTTTTCTTAGAAATTAACAAAGGATAAACCATCGGCACATCTTCTTTAGAAAAGTGCAAACTTAACTCATTAATACGGCCAAGATTTTCATGAAGAATATGAAAATTTTTTCTTCTTCTATCTTTACAAAAATTATAATCAATATTCCCTAATAAAAACTCAGTAGTTTTTGACATAGCTCTCATTGGCTGCTCATTTAATAAGGCTTCAGATTCTAAGGATTCTTTATATCCAGGATTTGCACCAAGCTCTAATCTTTTAAAAAGAGGTAGCATTCTCATATAAGAATAATCTTGGTCAAGTGAAATTCTTTTTTTAGAAACAGAATACGCATATGCGCCATCAGGAACACCAAAGAATTTTCGCGCTGAGTACACAGCATTAGCACTATGCGTAAGAGAAAAAAAGGCCTGAGTATTATCCAAGATAACATTCTTATACTTTTGCTTTACTTCAGCACTTTTGAGAGCATGAACACCAAAATAATTTGGATACAAGACCGCTTCACTCTCTTCTATATCTTCTTTTGATAATTTTGGACTAAAATCATAGTTTAAATCATACAAACAATACTTAATGTTTTCTTTATCCAAAGCCACCTTAACCGATTCACAAATATATCTCGGCACATGTAGAATCTTGTAATCGTTAACTATACAAAGATAACTTATTGCATTTCTTGCAAGATTTAACTTAATGGCACTTGAATGAAATTCTTTACCTTCTTTCTCAAAACTTTCAAATTGAAAATAGCCTCCATACTCTTTCATATACTTCTTTCTTTAATCATAGTTCAGATAAGATACTATTTTATTTTCTCTACAGCTAGCTCTTGAGCATCTCCTCTCAAATATAATTTTTGCAAATCGTCAGATCTATCTAAATCTATTAAAGCAAGAGGCAAAAACCTTTTTATATTCTTCTTCACAACATAATCCTTTAAAGCTTTCGAATGCTTTTCTGGTAAAACGCTAACACAAGAACTTAGTAATGACGCAGCATACATAGAAGATATCGCCTTTATATTAAATTGGATCAAAGAATAAGGGTTTAAAAAGCTATATTTTCCATCCAAAGGAGCAGACAAAGACACTCCTGATATTTGACTCACCCTGTCTATCATATCTTTGAATCTAAAATTTCCCTCACGCATTGCAAGATTTGACCCCTCCACTATATCTTTTCTCCACTTCTCATCATTCAGTAATTTTTTACATATATCCCTTGCTTCAAACTGGTTAGAATAAGTAGGAATCTTCACAAACTTACCAAACAACTCATCATATATAGTTTTTTCATCAGAAACCAAAACAGAGTTTGTAGACATTATGTCACACACCCTAAAAGGCATATTGTCAGTATCTGATTGAACATGAGATATGTTAATAGATATTTTACTTTGATTATAAACATTTTGATTGTCCTGCATTGTTATCACATTATCTCCTTTGTATGACTTCAACATATGGTATGAGCAGTTAGAGTTTGATATCCAATCTTTGCTTCCAAACAAACCTAAACCTAAATCTGCAACAGAATTTATAATATAATTCCTTGTAGACGCAGAGAAAAAAGCCATCAAATCAATATATCTTAAACCACTAAATTGTACTTTGGGATCTAACTTTTCTTCCATTTTTTTCAAAACTTCGTAAAGCTTTTGATTCTTATGGATATTATTCCTCTGATAAAAATACTCTACTCGTTGAGAAGAAAACCTAGTTCCAATAAAAGATATATTATATTTTTTTCTCTTCTCTTCTGGCTCCATATCTGATGCATAGCCAATTACATGATTATTATTAATACCAATATCTTTTGCTAAATTAATTGTACTTTTAGAGAAATGAAGAACGTGGCATCGTGATGCATTATTCTTAATTGAATTAGTGTCAATCCACGTAGGAGGGCTGTCCGCCCCAAAAACCATTATAGGACAAGTTAGATGCTTAAAGATAATATCTCCACACATAGTATTATTGAAAGAAAAAACAATATCTGGATCAAAATTTTGTATTTTCTTTTTTAAATTACGGTATGAAATATCACCTCTTAAATTGTTAGATCCTTTGTAATACTCGGTAAAATCATTAACTCTCATCAGCAATATAGAGTTACCATTTTTTTTGAGACTATTAATAAACTGTTCATGGAAAGGACCATTTATTAAAGACTCAATATGAGATGGTGAAATGTATAAAATTCTTGCCATATTTAATAATAAACATACTAAAAGGCTTATATTATTCTCTTTTTTGCGTTATCTCAATATGAAAAACTTTTTTCTTATTAATAGAAATATTTTATTCTTCCACAGTAGCAATTCTAATCGCTGTTAAAAAAATAAAATATTGTCTATAATCAACCTTTTAAATCAATCTAACTTTATTAATGCAAATTATTTCTCACAGAATTAACAGAATTGAAGAACTCAGCAAAGTGCAGTTTGACCATGGCATTGAAATTGATATAAGGTCTCATGGTAAAGACTTGATACTTCAACATGACCCTTTCTATGATTACAAAAACCCACCTGAAAAATTTGAAACTTTATTATCTGAATATATAAAAACTCATAAAGGAATTATTATACTCAATATTAAAACTGAAGGAATTGAGAAAGAGTGTATTAATTTGATGAATAAATATAACTACAAAGATTGGTTTTTTCTAGATTTATCCATGCCTTATTTCGTCACCTACTCAAACAAAGCCTATTTGGGGACCACAGAGGGACTTACCCCCAATAATCTTGCCGTAAGGTTTTCTGAATTTGAACCTATTGAATATGCATTGTCTTTCAAGAATAAAGTGAAATGGGTTTGGGTAGATTGCTTTACACAAATGCCTTTAAACAAAAAAAATTATAGACAATTAAAAGAAGCTGGCTTTAGAATATGCCTTGTTGCTCCA
Source organism: Alphaproteobacteria bacterium (assembly GCA_022600235.1). Taxonomy (GTDB): domain Bacteria; phylum Pseudomonadota; class Alphaproteobacteria; order Rickettsiales; family JABSSG01; genus JAHZKS01. The sequence goes on from JAHZKS010000061.1 coordinate 25,419, forward strand.
GAATTACAAAAACATACTAATAAAACAGAAGAGTTCCAGAATATTATTAAAGATAATAATATTAGATTAGATGCAGTATGTACAAAAAAAGCTATATTATGGCATAAATTAGATAATCATAACCTATAAAATAGAATGATAGTTAGCTTGTTAAAAAGCAAAGTAAGCACTGAGTTTTATAAATTTATTATTGTTGGATCTTACTCAACGATAATAAATTATGGAATATTTTATATCTCTCTTGAGCTTCTGCTTATCAATTACATAATAGCATCTGCTATCGGTTTTATATCAGGAGTATTTGCAGGATACAGCTTTAACAGGAAATGGACCTTTAGTATAAGATCAGAAAGGAAAAAAATAGAAATTATTCAATACTATAGCGTGTATATATTCTCACTAATCTTAGGACTGTTATTATTAAAAATATTTGTTAGTGTTGTTAATATAGATCCTAAGGTAGCAAATATAATAGCTATAGGCATTACAACATGTACTAATTTTATCGGCATCAAAATGGTTGTATTCAGATGAAAGAAATACCTAAAGAAGTGTTAGTTGATAAATATGGAAATAACAAGATAAGAGCTATACTGACTTCTAATCTTTTTTGGATTGGCTTTGCTATTAAAATGGTATTTGCCTTTACATTAGCATCTAACTTTCTAACAAACCTATTTATTCCATTCACAAATTATTATGTTCAAAGCGGATTCTCAAACCCGTATAAGTATTTTGCAAATGCAGATCAAGTTGATTTCTTTCCATACCCTGCATTAATGCTCTATATAATGAGTATTCCAAGAATATTGTTTAGCTTGGTTGCGAATTGGGACAATATTTCTCCTGCAACTATTTTTCTGTCACGATTGCCCATTTTATTGGCAGATTTTTTGATTCTGATTATTTTATTCCGGTTAATAAAGAAACATTCTCAAAAGATCCTTTTTTATTACTGGCTCTCTCCGATATTAATTTATATCAATTATATACATGGGCAGCTCGATGCAATCCCAATATCTATATTGTTCATTTCTTTATACTTTCTTTTTAAAAGAAAGTTTGAATGTTCTTCTCTTTTTCTAGGCTTAGCAATTGCTGCGAAAACATCCATAGTTATTGTGTTACCTTTCTACTTTTCTTATTTGTTATATTCAAACACCATAACAAATAGACAGTTGTTATTGAATATAATAATTACAGTTAGCAGCTTTTTCATAATTAACATTCCATACATATTCAGTCCTGAATTTATTCAAATGGTTCTAAACAACAGAGAACAAATGAAAATATTTAATTTGAATTATAATTTTTCAGATGGGAATGTGTTATATTTTTTGCCACTAGCTTATTTGTTCTTGTTTTTTACAGCAATAAATCTCAAAGTACTTAGTAAAGATGTATACATGATGTTTTTGGGCTTTAGCTTTGGCATCATTGCTTTGATGATCTCTCCAATGCAAGGTTGGTATTATTGGATATTACCTTTTTTTGCATATTTTCACTCTAAAAGATCCAATGCAAGATTTGATTTTGCTTCAATGCTTTTCTTATCATTATACTGTTCATACTTTATATATTTCATGTTAATAAAAACCTCTGATTATATACAAGTTTTACAAATTATACTTCCAGATTTTATTGAAACTCCTAATTTGTATCATTATCTGCAACAAAAAGGACTGAACGCAGATAAGATATCTAACCTATCGTTTACCTTACTACAAGCATCTTTAATTGCTAACTGTATTTTCATATATAAACTAGGCATTAAGAGCTATAACGCGTATAAAATCTTTTCAAATCCATTTCTATTAGGAATTTGTGGTGATTCTGGATCAGGGAAAACCACTATATCGAAGTCACTAGAATCAATTTTTCAAAGTAGCAATACAACAATAATTCAAGGTGATGCTATGCATAAATGGGAAAGAGGCAACGAGCACTGGAATAATATAACCCATTTAAACCCTAAATCTAATTTATTATATGATGAAATCTCATATCTAAAAGCAATAAAAAACAGAGAAAATATTAGCAGAAGAAACTATGATCATGACACGGGTAAGTTCACTGAAGAGAAACAATTCAAACCTAGCAATCTAGTGATTTTTGAAGGTTTGCACAGTTTCTACATAAAACAGATGAGAGATTTATATGATCTAAAAATATTTATTAACACATCTGAAGATCTCAGAAAAAATTGGAAGATTAAAAGAGACACTAATAAGCGCGGATACTCTAAAGACAAAATTATAGCACAGATAAACAATAGAAAAGAAGATTCAGAAAAGTTTATCAAAGCACAGTTAAAATATGCTGATATTATTATAGAGCTTATTCCGTATAAAGGCTTAGAAAAAGAACATGATGTTTCAAAACTACTTCTTAGAATAACTGCATCTAATTCGTTTTATTTAGAACCTCTATTCAACGAACTCACACATATAGACTCTGTTCAAATCAAACATGAATATGAAGATAAAGATAGGCAGTTTATAGAAGTAAATGGAAATATATCTGCACAAAAAATTGATGCTATTGCTTATAATTTATCTTTGAGTATAGATCTTGAAGACTTAGGGATAGACCAGCCATCATGGAATGAAAATTATATTGGAATAATACAACTATTTATCACATATTGTGTGATGAAGAATTTAGGCTTAGAGAAAGAAAATAAATAGAATGGAAAAAGATATAAAAAATTTGGTTCATATATCAAAGCAAATAGGGTTGCATCCAGATTTTGTTCAAGGTGGAGGCGGCAATACTTCAGTCAAGATTACTGATGATCTTATGGCAATTAAAGCCTCTGG
>JAHZKS010000062.1 GCA_022600235.1 Alphaproteobacteria bacterium
AGCAAGAGTAGTTTTTCCACATCCACAAGTTCCTATAATAAAAACACTTATTAGGCTCTGGACCAAAACAAACCTATTTTATATATTAACAGATCAATATATATTGAAAATGAAATTTATTCAGCAATTATTAGGTTCACAGACTCTCTTATATCTGGCATATATAGCGTTATTATGTATATCTTGCAGTCCACACTATAAGGAAAATCGACAGTGTAAAGAATATGAGCACACTAAAAAAGCCAACAGCTTAATTAGAGAAGAAAAATGGGAAGAAGTTATTTCATATCACCAAAATCTTCTACAAACAGAGAGTCCCAATAATTGTACACGCGCAGAAATTTATAATGTTTTAGCTACAACTTATCACTATTTAGGAGATTATAATAATACAATATATTTTGGAGAACTTGGAGCAGAATTTTCTACTTCTACAAATCAACAGATCCGAAGTTATTATCTAATTTCAGCTGCATATCGTAGCAAAGCACAACAAAAAGACACCAAGCCTAACAACAAAGAGGCTGCACTATCTTGGATTAACAAAGCACTTAGATTGGCAAACAGCCCCTATATTGATGACCACTGGAAATCTAAAGTGTTTTTTAATGCAGGAGCACTATATCACGATGTTTTTCATTACAAAGAGAAAGCTAAAAATTACTATATAAAAGCTATGAAGTTATGTAGAAAAGATAGTGACTCTTATAATAGAATACTACTACGATTTATTAGAATATTATTAGAATCTGGATATATTGATGATGCACAAAAAAAGATAAATGAGCTAAAACCATTAATAAAGAATGAGACAAAAACTCATGTGCATCTATTACAACTAGAAGCTAAGATTTCTATAGCAAGAAAACAATTTATAGAATCTCGCAATCTACTAGAAAAAGCATTAATTTTAGCAAAAAGAAAGAATATGAAAGGAGAAATAAAAAGGCTTAACAAATTATTATCTACACAAAAATAAAAAAGGCCTAGTAATTTATATTACTAAACCTTTTTCTGTATATAAATTCTACTAGTTATTCAATTTATAATTCGTCATTTTGATCTCCTACACACTCTTTAGCAAAGTGTACACAGCCAACAGTTTGCATAAAATAATCAACTCCAAGATTAGCAAAAGTATATACATTACCTTTGATCATAGACTCCTCTACGCTCTTTGAATTTTCAGGAGAAGTAACATGCAGCATAATACCTAGCTCAACTATAGCAGTGATAACGTGGCTAGAAAGTGAGCAAGAGTCATAACAAACCTTTTCAGTCATAATTTTTCCTTATTTGATTTTACAATATGCACCTTATAGTGCATTGAGTTGATAGAGTCAAACAAACATTAACGGATATTATATGAATTGTAGTATTAGTGAGCTTATATGATAAATAAGTAGGTTAGAAAAGAAATAACTATTGATTATTTAATACGAAACATTACAGTGCTTGTTGCCTCCTCTACTAAACAAGGTAGCTACCATGGAAACACAAAAAGAAAGAAATAAAAGAAAATTGGAAAATCTTGAAGCTGAGAATAATCAGGAGCAAATAAATCATGTCCTAGATCAATCCGGTTTTGGAGTAGGTTCTTTAACAGATCTAGTAGATTGCCTTGATCTGTATGATTCTGATGAAGACTGTCATACAGAGGTAGCAAACTTGTTAGCAGCTTTAGAAGAGCCTAGAAAAGAGGATGATACCTCTGAGAAACTTCTGAAAACAGGGCAGAAATATGAAAAGATCAAAGAAGGTTTAACGTTAGGTAGAGAGGTATTCACAGAATTAGCAAGAAAGATTTCTGCGTATAGCAAATATTGTGGAACTAAAACTGTACATTTTAATAATGGAAATTTGCAGATTTCTGAAATTTCAGCTGCACCAACAACAATACAAGAAAGCGATGACGTACTTGAATCTTATTTGCAATTAGAAAATACTACATTAGAGCTTGCAAGAAACGTTGATAGAAAAAGCCCAGAATTTTGTTGTTTAGCAAAGTTATATCGACAACTTAAAGGATTGGATAGTAATGAATGCAATCAACAAAACGCTATTTACTTAGCACAAACTCTAAATGAATTTGAAGTATATAATAACACATCGACAGAAGAAGAAAATTTAGAAAGTGATTTTCTAAATGAATATAGCCCTAATATCAATGATGGTCTAATGGCGTTAATGCTAATTGGCACAGAATTTACAATACACTCAAAGATGGATTAATTGAGTACAAAAAAAGTCTTAGGAACACTTGATCCTAAGACTTTTTTATATATTTGTATGTAGACTAAGATTTATCTTCTTCTACTTTATTCTGCTTTTCATTATTTGAATTTTTCTGACCACAACTATTCTTACCATATAATCTAGTTAGAACAGCTAATCTATCATTCGCTAATTTAGCGGCCTCATTTCCACTCATTTCATTAACAAAAATACCAGGCCAAAATAGCAATGCCATACCAACATTTCTTCCTGACATACCGGTTTTACCATCAATTTCTTGCAACATGTCTTCAAGCTGCCTACTTTCAATCATAATTTCATCACAACTCATATGCATATCAGAAACTCTATTTACAGTAACTTTTCTATGACTACATGAAGATGCAACCAACACAAAAGATAATAAGATTATTTTAAATAAATTTTTAATCATACTTTTTCTCAATTTTAATTTTTTAGAAATATTTTTTCAGGTGCAACAAT
>JAHZKS010000063.1 GCA_022600235.1 Alphaproteobacteria bacterium
AAATTAATAGTATTATTTGATAGTAACAATATAACTATAGATGGTGAAAAAACTTTATCTGATTCAGAAGATACACTAGCAAGATTCAACTCTTATAACTGGAATACTTATGAGGTTGATGGTCACGATTTTTCTGAAATTCATAAATGCATAAAGAAAGCTCAAAACAGTGATAAGCCAGTAATAATAAAATGCAATACTATTATTGGTTATGGATCTCCAACAAAAGCAGGGAAAAATTCATCTCATGGCGCTCCTCTAGGAACACAAGAAGCATTGATGTCAAAGCAGAATTATGGCTGGGATAATGAAAAGGCATTTTATATCCCTGAAGAATTATTAGATATATGGAGAAATAAGATAGGTCTAAGATCAAAAAACTCATACGAAGACTGGGAACAATACCTGTCAAAACAAACAACCGAAAAAATACACTATGTTAACAGCCTAAGAAAACCAGAATCACTAAAAGATTTAGACAAATCTTTATTTGATGCAAAACTTGCATTTTCGGAAGTTACACAAGAAGCAACTAGAACATCTTCAAAGAGAGTCATAGAGGTATTACAAAAACATTATAATAATTTATATGGTGGATCATCAGACTTAAGTGACTCTAACTGTACAAAAACACACTCTATGACCAACATACACTCAACTGATTTCTTAGGAAATTATATTAACTACGGCGTTAGAGAGCATGCAATGGGTGCAATAATGAATGGAATGTCTCTATATGGAGGTATCATTCCATACGGAGGGACGTTTCTTGTATTTTCTGACTATGCGAAACCTGCAATAAGAATGTCAGCTCTTATGAAACAAAGAGTCATATATATTATGACTCATGACTCAATAGGATTAGGAGAAGATGGCCCTACTCACCACCCTATAGAACATTTAGCAAGCCTTCGATCTATACCAAATCTAAATGTATTAAGACCAGCAGATGGTATAGAAACTGCAGAATGTTGGAATATAGCTATAACAAGAACATCTACGCCTTCTGTACTATGTCTTACAAGGCAATCTGTAAGACAAGTAAGGAAAAGTACTTCTTCACAAGAACACAACATAAGCAGTAAAGGCGCATATATATTATCAGAATCTAAATACAATTTATTAGTAACAATTATCGCAACAGGATCCGAAGTAAACATTGCGTTAGATGCACAAAAAATGTTAGAAAAACAGGATATTGGTACAAGAGTAATATCAATGCCTTGCTCAGATATATTTGATAATCAAACTAATGAATACAAAAAACAACTTCTATCCAACAATAGTTTAAAAGTTGGAATTGAAGCAGCAGTAAGACAAGGGTGGGATAAGTATATAGGTAATGATGGTCTGTTTTTTGGAATGAATAGTTTTGGAGAGTCAGCACCTGCCAAAGAATTATATGACTTTTTTGGAATTACCGCAGAAAAAATTACAGAGAAAATTTTACTATCACTAAAAGAAAACAAGGAGAGAGAATGTCAGTTAACGTAGGAATAAATGGATTGGGCAGAATTGGAAGATGCCTTATAAGAGCAGTAGCTGAAAGAGATGATCGTGATATAAAACTTGTAGCTATAAACGGTACGGGTTCCATTGATCAATACATCACTCTGCTGAAATACGATTCTATACATGGAAAGTTCCCATTTGATATAAAAACAGAAGGAAACTCACTTATCATAAAAAATCAAAAAATCAAATTTCTTAGCAACAGGGATCCAGAAACTATTCCTTGGAAAGAAAATAACGTAGAAATCGTTTTAGAATGCACAGGTAAATTTAAAACAAAGGAAGAAGCATCAAAACATATTAAATCTGGAGCAAAAAAGGTAATCATTTCGGCACCAAGCAGCAATCCAGATGCAACTATAGTATATGGTGTAAATAACGATATATTAAAACCTAACGATAATGTAATTTCAGTTGGATCATGCACAACAAACGCATTGGCCCCCATCGTAAAGCTTCTGCATAACGCTTTCGAAATAGAATCTGGTTATATGACAACCATACATGCATACACAAATGATCAAACTATTTTAGATAACAGGCATTCAGATGTAAGACGCGCTAGAGCATGCGGACTATCTATGATACCTACATCTACAGGAGCCGCAAAAGCAATAGGTGTAGTATTGCCCGAGTTACAGGGAAAGTTATCTGGATCTGCAATTAGAGTTCCGACTCCCAATGTTTCAATGATTGATCTTTCTGCTACAACAAAAAAGAAAACCACAGCAACAGAGGTAAACAATGTTATATTGGAAGCATCAAAGAAAGATATGAAAGGAATAATAGAATTTGCAGAAGAAAAACTAGTATCTATAGATTTTAACCATAATACTCACAGCACTATTTTTGACCCTTATGAAACACATGTAAATAACAATCTACTTAGAATAGTATCTTGGTATGATAATGAATGGGGTTTTTCAAATAGAATGTTAGACGTTTCATCTTTAATTTCTAAGACAAAGTAAGAAATGACAGAAATTAGATCTATACAAGGAATAGACGTTACAAACAAAAAAGTAATTGTTAGAACTGATCTGAACATTCCTATTATTCATGGAAAAATAATAGACCTTTCTAGAATTACTAGAATACTTCCTACTTTACATTATCTAATAAAAAACAATGCAAAAATAATTTTGCTGTCACATTATGGAAGGCCTAAAGGAAAATTTGTACTAAGAATGTCTCTCTCCCCTGTTGTAGACCAATTAAGCAAAATGCTTAACAGAAGTATAAACTTTGCAATGGATATCTTTTCACAAACTACAAAGCAGAAAATAGAAAATTTAAACCCAGGAGAAATTATATTACTGGAAAACCTACGCTTTCACCCAGAAGAAGAAAATAATGACAGAGCTTTCGCAGAAAAACTTGCGTCCTTAGGTGATATTTATATAAATGAAGCCTTTGCCTGCTCCCACCGATCACATGCTTCTATATCATCATTACCTGAGTTACTACCGAGCTACGCCGGAATGTTATTACAAGAAGAGATTTTTAATCTAAATAAGTATCTAAAATCTCCAACAAAAAAAGTTATGTCTATTGTTGGTGGATCAAAAGTCTCTAGCAAAATAAATCTTCTCTCTGCTTTAGTAGAAAAGTCAGATTACTTAGTAATAGGTGGTGCGATGGCTAATACTTTTTTGAAAGCCCAAGGACACTCTATAGGGAATTCAATGTATGACGAAGAGTATATTGATTTCTCTTCAAATCTATTAAAAAAAGCAGCAAATAAGTGCCAAATTATTTTACCTCACGACATAGTAACAGCTAAATCTTTAACTGACACATCTCGTTGTAATGTTTACTCCATAGAAGATATACCAAGTGATGAGATTATATTTGATATTGGCCCCTCTTCTACTGTAGATATTATGAATAAAATGGAAGAATCAAAGACTCTCATTTGGAATGGGCCATTAGGAGCATTTGAAAATAGCAACTTTAGTGCAGGAACTACTATGGTATCAAGAAAAGCTGCAAAACTGACCACTACTAAACAACTCATTAGCATAGTTGGAGGAGGTGATACTGTAGCTGCAATCTCAGAATTTGA
>JAHZKS010000064.1 GCA_022600235.1 Alphaproteobacteria bacterium
ATTCTTTTCAATAAAATCACGAATCTGAGCTATTTCTGATTCGTTTAGATCATAAACTCTTTTACTTTTTTCTATACCCAGTCCCTTACATATCTGTTTAGAAACAGAAGAACCAATTCCATATATATAAGTAAGAGCAATCTCTACTCTTTTTTTATCTGGTATATTTACACCTGAAATTCTTACCGCCACTTAGTCCTCCTACTGAGTTAAATTCGTTCTGACAATTGAACAACGTATAATATGCTAAAACGCTGGCATGTCAATTACTTTTTGACATAAGAGAGTCAATTTTTTTACTAACATCTTTTACATCACCACCAGCATCAATATTGTGCAGATTATATTGCTCTTCATAGTATTTCACTAGTGGTAAAGTTTTATCATTATAGTCTTTGAATCTAGACCTCACTACGTCTTCTCTATCATCTGCTCTAGACTGAAACTCATCACTACCACACTCATCACAAATTCCTTCCTTACTAGGGTTTTTATATGTTTTATTATATGTAGCTTTACATTGAGAACAAAAATAACGACCAGAGATCCTATTAACTATAGTTTTCTCTTCTACTATAAAATTTAGTACAAAATCGATAGATGCTCCAACTTCTTTCAGAATAGAATCTAGTTGCTTTGCTTGGACTATATTTCTTGGAAACCCATCTAATATGAATCCCTTATCTTTAAATTGATAAATTCTATTTTTTATTAGATCGATGACTATATCGTCTGATGCAAACTGACCTGCCTCCATCAAACTCTGGACCTTTAGACCAATTTCAGTTTTGTTCCTTACTTCTTCTCTTAAAATATCTCCAGTAGATAACCTTGCTACACCTAATTTTTTCTCTAAATACTCACCTTGAGTCCCTTTACCAGATCCAGGAGGGCCTAATAATATAAAATTCATTAACTTCTCCTTAGCTTTGACTTTTTAATCAGACCTTCATATTGATATGAAAACAAAGATGATTGAACTTGTGTAAACGTATCCATCACTACATTAACCACAATCAAGAAGCTTGTTCCTCCCAAAGAAAATGGAATACCATATTTAGAAGATAAATACTCAGGCACTACACAGATAAATGCTATATAGCTTGCCCCTATTACAGTTAATCTAGTTAATACGTGATCTAAGTATTCTGCAGTGTTAGCACCAGGCCTTCTACCATGCAAGAATCCACCATTACGCTTTAACATATCTGCTGTTTCATTTACGTTAAATACAACAGCTGTATAAAAGAAACAAAAGAACACTATGAAAACAACATATAATGCTAAGTATAAAGGCTTACCTCTACCTAGATATATTAAAATAGTTTCCATTATTGAATCTTCCTTTGCTGAAACAAAATTTGTTATAGTAAGTGGAAATAAAAGAATTGAGTTAGCGAATATTGCTGGAATAACACCAGCAGTATTTAATTTCAGAGGGAGATGAGTGTTTTCACCACCAAATATTTTATTACCTTTCTGCCTCTTTGGATATTGCACTGGGATTCTTCTTTGCGCTCTCTCAACAGCTACTATAAAATATATCAAACCTAGTATCGCAGCAAAAAGCAATAAAAGAGTCACAGGGCTCATCGCACCATTCTTCACCAATTCAAAAACTGTAATGAAAGCCTGAGGAAGACCTGCTACGATACCTGCAAAAATAATTAAAGAAATTCCGTTACCTATACCTCGTGCAGTAATCTGCTCACCTAGCCACATCAAGAACATTGTGCCTACAACCAAAGTTGTGACCGTAGATACTTTGAAGAAAACACCAGGGATAATCACTACAGACATGCCACTGCTTTCTAATTTCTCTAAACTAATTGCCATCGCATAAGCTTGGAATGCACAAAGGAATACCGTTAAATATCTAGTGTATTGGTTGATTTTTTTTCTTCCTGCTCCTCCCTCTTTCTTCATCTCTTCTAAAGGCTTAAAAGTAGAAGATAAAAGCTGCATCACAATCGAAGCTGTAATGTATGGGAATATAGCCAGCGAGAATATTGACATTCTAGAAAGAGAGCCACCAGAAAGCATGTTAAACATTCCTAAAATACCAGAGGAATTTGCTTGTGCAATTTCGTTTAAAGCAACTGTATTTATACCAGGAATGGTAATATAAGAACCAAATCTAAATACAAGCAAAGCAAGAAGAGAAAATACTATTCTATTCTTTAAATCTTTAGCTTTAAAAAAAACGCTTGCATCCATATTAGATTAATTTTAAGTCTTAAGTGATAACTTCACCACCAGCTTTTTTTATCTTATCTAGAGCAGATTTGGAATATTTATCTAACTGAACTTTTACTTTATGCTTCAATTCTCCATTACCAAGAACCTTAACAAGCACTTTAGAGTTCTTTGTAATCATACCCAAAGCAACCATAACCTCTCTATTCAAAACGTCGCCAGTATTTATTTTGCCACTTTCAATTAATTGATTGATTTTCTCCACACTAACAGTTTCTACTTGAACACGGTTAATTGGATTAAATCCTCTTTTTGGCAATCTAATATGTAAAGGCATCTGACCACCTTCAAAACCTTTTATAGAAACACCAGTTCTAGCTTTCTGACCTTTATGACCAGAGCCACAAGTTTTACCTTTACCAGATCCAATACCTCTACCTACAATAGTAGCTGATTTTCTAGCTCCTTTATTATCTCTTAAATTATTCAACATCTCATTAACCGTTCAATTTTTCAAATTTTACTAAATGCTGCACCTTAGTAATCATACCTCTAACAGAATTAGTATCTTCAAGAACTGAAGTTCTATCTATTTTGTTTAATCCTAAACCAATTAAAGTTTTTTTCTGATATGCCTGTCTACCGATAGGGCTACCTATCTGAGTTACTTTAATTTTAGATTTTTTCTCACTAGCCATCTTCAGAACCTAATTACTAAAAATTTCACTTATATCTTTACTTCTTTTTTTTGCTACTCTATTAGGAGTAGTTAGCTTTGTCAACGCATCAAAAGTTGCAGCAATTATATTATGCACATTAGATGAACCTAAAGACTTAGCAACGATATCATGTATACCAAGACATTCAAAGATCGCTCTCATTGGTCCACCAGCAATAATACCTGTACCTGGCTTTGCACGACGCAATATCACACGACCAGCACCAACATGCCCTACCACATCATGATGTATAGTTCTATTGTCTTTCAAAGGAATAGCTATCATACGCTTTTTAGCTTCTTGAGTAGCTTTAGATCTAGCTTCAATCACCTCTTTAGCTTTACCAAGCCCTTCACCTACTCTACCTTTTTTATCACCTACTACTACTACTGCTGCGAATCCAAATCTTCTACCACCCTTCACAACTTTAGTAGTTCTGTTCACGTGAACTAAAACTTCCTTAATTTCTTCTGCAGGAGAAAAATTTCCTTGGTTATCAGATTGTGTATTTCTTTCTTTCATCTTTTTATCAAATTAAATTTTTAAACCAGCTTCTCTAGCCCCATCTGCTATTGCTTTGACTTTACCATGGTAATAATAACCACCTTTATCAAACACAACTTGCTTTATTCCTTTCTTCAAAGAAAGCTCACCAACTTTCTTACCAATTTCGCTAGCAACTTTTACGCTACATCTTGTGTTCTTGAAATCATCAGAAGAAGAGTTCACAGAAAGCACTGTACAACCTTTTGAATCGTCGATAATTTGAGTATAGATATGTTGGTTAGACCTAAACACAGATAATCTGTGCTTGCCTTTAGCAACTTTCTTCAATTTATTTCTAACTCTATAAGCTCTTTTTAAGAACGCCGCATCACTTTTAAACATAACAAATACCTATTTCTTCTTACCTTCTTTTCTCAGAATTACCTGACCTTCATACTTTATTCCCTTACCTTTATAAGGCTCTGGAGGTCTCTGCTTAACTATTATAGCGGCAACCTGACCAACTTTTTGTTTATCACACCCAGACACTGATAGTAACGTAGGTTTAATTGCCTTTATTGCTATACCTTCAGGAATCAAAAACTTTATTTCATGACTATATCCTAAGTTTAGTGTAAGAAATTTTCCATCAACAGCAGCTTTATAACCAACACCTACTATCTCTAATTTCTTCTCAAAACCTTCTGATACTCCCTGAACCTGATTATTAATCAGACTTCTACTCAAACCCCACATAGCCCTAGCACGATTACTACCATCTGCAGGAGTAACAACTATAGTATTCTCTCTTTTCTCAACTTTCACTTCTTCTGGGATCTGAAAAGAAAGCTTTCCACATTTACCAGAAACATCAACCAGATTGTCATTAAAATTTACCATAACTCCTTCAGGTAAATTTATTGGTGCTTTTCCTATACGAGACATCTCAATACCCTAAAATATTTGACATATAATTTCTCCACCTACGTTTTCTTTCCTAGCAACTTTGTCGGATAGAATACCTTTAGAGGTAGATAAAATAGTTACGCCTAAATCATTATAAAAACCACTTAAATCTGAAACCGCCGTATATAATCTACGACCCGGCTTAGAAACTTTTTTCACTTCATTGATCACAGGGGTACCATTTTTTAAATATTTTAATTGCACTACCATCTCATCAATGTTCTTTCTTACATTTTGTTTTTTGTATGACTTTACATACCCTTCGTCCATAAGAACTTTTAGAACCTGCTCTCTGAATCTTGAATATGGAACTTTTACAGAAATCAGCCTTCTCATCTGGCCATTTCTAATTCTAGTCAACATATCTGCAATAATATCTGTCATAATCTTTCTACCAACTTGACTTTTTAACGCCAGGGAGCAAACCAAAAGAAGCCATTTCCCTTAAGGCAATACGTGAAATTTTAAACCTTCTGTAAAAACCTCTCGGTCTTCCAGTGATTTCACATCTATTTCTTAATCTTACTTCCGAAGAATTTCTCGGTAATTTTGCTAGCTTAAGCTGCGCTGCAAATCTTTCCTCAGATGACAAAGTTTTATCAGCAATTAGCGCCTTTAAACTTGCTCTCTTATTTTTAAATTTCTTTACCAACAACTCTCTATTTAAGTTTGTTTGTATAGTACCTTTCTTTGCCATCTACTTCATTAACCTCTATTACGCATTAAACGGTATATTAAAACCAGCTAACAACTCTTTTGCTTCCTTATCTGTTTTAGCAGAAGTCACTACTGTAATATTTAGACCTCTAATCTTGCTAATTTTATCATAGTTAATCTCTGGAAATACTATGTGCTCTTTAATTCCCAAATTAAAATTACCTTTACCGTCAAAACTTTTTACAGACAAACCCCTAAAATCTCTAACTCTAGGTAACGCGATCATCACAAGTCTCTCAAGAAAATCATACATTCTGCTTTTTCTTAAAGTAACTTTACATCCTATCTTCATACCTTCTCTAAGCTTAAAAGAAGCAATAGATTGTTTAGCAGAAGTAATTATAGGTTTTTGACCAGCTATAAGACCAAGCTCTTTAGCCGCATCATTAATAACCTTACTATCCGCAACGGCATCACCTACACCCATACTTAGCACAATCTTTACTAACCTTGGTGTTTCCATTACATTATTGTATCCAAACTTTTCTTTCAAAGTTTTTACTAACTCTTGTGTATATAATTCCTTAAACCTAATC
>JAHZKS010000065.1 GCA_022600235.1 Alphaproteobacteria bacterium
TACTAATGTATCCGTCTAAAAAGAATGTGACCAAAAAATCATCAATGAAGAAAACAAGAGTAGAGAAAGATCCTGTAGAAAAGAACGATGGAGTATTAGAGAAGAACAGTCTCAAGATAATGTCTTATGAAGATGCACTGCAGGCATCTAAACAGTTTATATATAATATCACTAGGGCTGTTATGCAAAGATTTACTCCAGACTCTCAGACACAGCTTATGGATATAGGAAGAAAATTATATGGTGCAGGTGTAGAATATTTGCATGTTGTTGATATATTCTCACTATCAGTAGAAAAGAGCAGATCTAATAAAAAAGAGCCTGTCACAAAAAAGCAATCTATAGGCCGTCAATAAATATTGCGACTTTGTAATAACCTATTTATGCTTTACCAAACGATATTGATTTGTTGAAGTGAAAATAATTTACTCTAAAGATAGCGAAAACATTGTTCAGAAAATAACAGACATTTCATGCAATAGTTTCATTGAAGTTAATATGTGTGAGTTTAGCAATGGTGAGTTTTATGTGGAGAACTTTCCTGTTATAAAAGATGATGCAATAGTGATTGCAAATCTCTATCCTGAAACTCATAAAAAATTAGTAGAAACTCTTTTCCTAATAGAGGCTATAAAAAGAGTAGGTGCAGATAAAATCACTCTACTTCTTCCATACATGCCATATTCAAGACAAGATAAAAATCTCGATAAAGGATTTTCTGGTCTCAGAACTATCATTAATATGTTTAGAGCTGTAGGGGTAAGCAGAATCATTGCTATAGATTTGCACTCGGAAGAATTGCAAAATATATCCTCTGGTATTGAGATAGAAGATGTAGTTTCTGTTGAGGTAGTATGTAATTACATAAGAAATAGACCTAAAATAGATATGCTAGTAGCTGCGGATGGTGGTAGAGAATCTTTTATAAAAAAATTAAGCCGAGAAACAAGATTACCTTATCTTGTGTTATCCAAAATCAGAAAAGAAGATGGAAGTTGTAAATCCACTATAATAGAAGGAGATATTGATAAAAAATCTCTGTTGGTAATAGATGATATTATAGATACGGGTCATACATTAAGTGCAGCAGCTACTACATTATTCAAGTCAGGCGCTAAAAATGTAGATGCATTTGTGACCCACGGATTGCTAGCAAAAGAATCATTAGATTTGGTACAAACTTCTGGAATTAGATCTTTGACAATTACTGATACTGTTAATAATATGGGATTGCATCCTACCTGGGTAAATGTAGTTAGTATCGTAAATATTATTACAGAGATTATAAAAAAGAAGGGTTACTATGAAACAAGATTATCTATTTAAACTATTTATATTTGTGATTGCGCTACTTGGGTACCTGTATCTTTTTGATCCATCTTTTATTAGGTTTGTGAATAGTGGAACTCAGGTTATAAATTTAAATTTTGATGATAGGCACTTGATTAATACGTGCATCTGGCTACTAGGATTCTGGGGAATTCTAGTTTATTTAAACGTAGATAAACCAGTTGTTAGAAATTTATGCTGGGCGATATTTATTTTTGGTACTTTCATAAACTTCCTGTACATAGAGACGGTAGGAAATTTTATTTCATTAGGTAATGCTGCAAAGATTTGGAGTGTGCTTTCTGATATAGGTAAAATGGAATTTTCTGAGCTACTAAAGTTTATTATTGCAAGTGGGTCTTTAGTAGGTCTATCAATTATTATCAAACCGCTTTCAATAGGCATTGGAAGATGGACTCCTATAGTGATTGGTATTATGGTTGCTGGTGTGATATTTATTTTCTCTGGTAAGAACATTGCTTTGCAGAGTGCCTATCTTGTGCCAGGAGTCATTATATACAAATACATACTATCAGGTTTAGCATATTTGAAGCAACATTTTGCTTCGGGTACACCAGTGCAAAAGAAGGTTAATTAGTTTCTTGAGTGAGTGAATAATCCTTTGCATACTGCAACAGGAAATTTGTTTATTCGCCACCATCTGCAGTTTAATGCTCTTTCTATATCTTGGAACCCATTAACGGTTCTATTATTTGGATAGTTTTTTACTCTTTCTAGTAATACTTCTTTTACAAAGCTTTTGTTAAACATCACAGATTGATTTGTCCAATTTATATAAGCAGAATTTGTTATGAAGCAATGCGAATTGAATTTCTTTATTTCATTAGGGTGTGTTATATCTGGATTATCTAATGCATAAATTGAAGATCCTATAAGCCGTTTAGCTTTTATAGGTCTTATAATTCTTTTAAGTAAAGATAAAGGTGTTTGATAAAAATTTTTATATTTTTTTATAGTTTCAAATTTTTCACCTGGTTGTTTACAGCTGCGTAATCTAACTATGTCTACACTCTTTTTTGAGAGTAATTTTATAGCAGTCTGAATTTGTTTTTTTGATTCTTTACTTGTTTCTATTAATGGGCAATCATTTTCTAATATTAAAATTTGTTCTGATTTGACTGTCTCTAATATCATTCTCCACGCATTCTCAATGCCAATATTTTTTTTTGTAGAGACATAAGGAATGTTGTATTTTCGTGCTATTTTTATATCAGTTTCAGTTGCCTCTTGTAGAACTAATAACTTTTCATCGAAGAGATCAAAAAGTTTCTGTTTGTTATAACTCAGTATAGTTCTTTCTAATATTTCTGGATACTTCCAGCTTAGTATTGCTATAGCAGGCATTTATCTATGAGCTCTGTTAAGTTTTGTGAGTCTCAGTATAACAAAGGTTATGAAGTTTACAATTATTCCGACTATGACTCCTTCTAGCCCTCCTTTTACTGGGGAAGAATAATCACTGAAACTATTCCATAGAATTACACTTGCTATGCCGGCTATAGAAGATATTAAAAATGTTTCTTTTGATGTTCTAACCTTATATATAGCCGCGATTAGAGGGACTAGTATAAAAGGAGTCCAGAATTGATAGGAATATAATAATATATCTAGCACACTTTTAGTACTGAGTGCAAATACTGTAGCAATCAATGCTGTGACACTAGTAATTATTCTAGAAGACTTTAGGTCTTGAGCTAGGCTTTTATCTTTTCGTCCAAATACTGGTTCTATCACATCTTTTTTTATGGCTATAGAGATAGCATTAAGAAAAGCGTCAGCAGAAGATATGATAATTGCAAGCATTGCTACTACTCCTAGGCCTCTAATACCGTCAGGCAAAATTTCTGATACTGTATAAGGGAAAGCAAGATTTGCATCCAAGTTTTGGTCCAAAGAATATGCTATCATACCAATAAACCCAACAGCAGTAAAAATTAATATAGAGATAAGACCGCTGTATAATGTTCCTTTTTTTGTTTCTGTTGTTGAGGTTCCAATGAGCAGTCTTTGAGTATAAGGTGGAACTAATGTTTCGCCAAAAAAGAAACTGATAAATAATTTGAAAAATTCTAGTAGTTTATTAACTGATGAAATAAGACAATTAAATCGAAAATATAAAAATGAAAACCCTAAACCAGTAGATAAATCTTGGACATTTAAAAGACCAGAATTGACTGATCCCAAATACTTTCAAAAAAATTCTAATATGGTTGATTTTAAATTATATGATGAGGCTTTAGCAAAATATGAAAAGAATAAAGAAATAGCTGAAGAAATATACAGAGAAAAATTTTGGAAATGGGAGTCAAAACGAAATAATATTCTTTATAAGAAGAAAAAAGAAAGAAAAGATCTAGATAAAAAAATTAAAGAAACACAATATGAGCTACCTAGAATTATTTATTCTCTAGTAGATAAAAAATTTATTTTACTTACGTTAAAAGATAAATCTAATATTTCATTGTATATTGATATTTATACTGGATGTGAGAGCTCATACAACGAAACGCCAAGTGCATTCTTATTGGAGTGGAACAAATAA
>JAHZKS010000066.1 GCA_022600235.1 Alphaproteobacteria bacterium
AACTAATAATTTAGCTGAAAGGCAGCATATAATTCAAGAAAGAGTTCCTGCATTTGTAAATATTTTCGTTACAAATGGACTTAAAAAGACTGAAATGCCCGAAAAAGATATTACAGTTTTAAAGAAAAGTATTGCTAGTGAAATTAAAACATTCCTAGATAAGGATTTAGATTTTAAAAGGTCAATTGGATTTGATGAAGAAGAACCAAGACGCCCATCTGGTACAGAAGAACCAAGACGCCCAGGTGTAAGATCAAATAATTTCTGGGATAGAGTAGTGCGTCCATTTATAACAAAGTTAGCTAATATTATTGGAAGAATTATAAGGTCTTTTATTGGGAGGGGCGCTGAGGTTGTAAACTATCCAAACCAATATGATGAAGTTAAAAATGTTTTTTCTAAAATTGATCAACTAGTTTATGAGTATTTTCAAGTTGATTTACCAGAAGATGAAATAGCTGCAGAGCCAGCAGGGCCAGCAGAGCCAGCAGAGTCAGCAGAGTCAGCAGTAGCAAAACCTAAGAGATATGAATCTCAAAAAGCACAAACCGAACCAGCAACTCCTGCAAAAGCAGGGAGTTCTGGTTATCCAGAATCAGCATCTTTTGGAAAAAAGAAGAATTTTTCTAATCAAGTTGATTTACCAGAAGATGAAACAGCTGCAGAGCCAGCAGAGTCAGCAGTAGCAAAACCTAATAGATCTAAATCTCAAAAAGCACAAAACGAACCAGCAACTCCTGACGAACCAGCAACTCCTGCAGCAGCAGGGAGTTCTGGTTATGCAGAGTCAGCATCTTTTGGAAAAAAGAAGAATTTTTCTAATGAGCTTTTAAGGAAAAGAAATCAAGGAAAAGGTGAAGCGAATCAAGGAAAAGGTAGATAGGATTTCTAAGTAATAATTTATTTTAGCGATATTATTACTTTAGTGAATGAGCTTTCTAGCTGATGTTTACATCTCGACTAAATCTTTTTGTGCGAGTAAAAACAAATAAAATTACCCGCTAAGGTTGCAGAAGCCAAATTCTGCAAAACCTGTGGTCTTAAGCTTAATTGTCACGTTATTGGCAACAGAATTTTTTCATATAAAAATGTGGTTGCGTTCGAATTTTTTTTCCATTATATACCATATAATCCCATCTTAACCCATCATTAACCAATTGATGGTAAAATAGTTAAGAAAGATTAAGAAAGGTAATGTAGAGGATAAAATGTTATTTCTTTCAACATTTGTAAATAAGATAGATAAAAAAGGTAGGGTTTCAGTCCCTTCTTCATTTAGAGCCTTATTGAACCAAGATTTCTCTGGGGTAATAGTTTATGAGTCTATCAGCAATAAATGTATAGAAGCTTGTAGCTTGGAAAGGATTAAGAAATTAAGTGATGGAATCGATGAGCTCGATCCATATTCAGATGAAAGAGATGCTTTCTCAAGTATTATTTTAGGAGGGAGTGTTAAGTTGTCATTTGATAGTGAAGGTAGAGTAATGTTGCCTGAGAACTTGATAAAGTTTGCCAATTTAACAGATAGGGCATGTTTCGTGGGTAAAGGTAAGACTTTTGAAATATGGGACCCTAAAAAATATGATGAGCATTATACTCAAGCGAAGGAATTTGCTAGAAAAAATAAGGCTCTATTGAGAATTAACAAAGGAAATAATGGATAATAGAGGTAGGTTATGCACGTACCGGTGATGTTAGAGGAAGTTTTAAAATATTTATCTCCTAAGAGTGGTAAGACATATGTGGACTGCACTTTTGGTAGAGGTGGGTATTCTAAAGCAATTCTAGATTCTGGTGATATAAAATTATTTAGTATCGATTGTGATCCATCAGCTAAAAAATTTGTAGAGATTTTTAGGAAGGATATTAAAGATCAATCTAAATTTGAATTTATTGAGGGTAATTTTGGAGATATTGAGGTTTTGTTGAAAAAGAAGAATATCGAAAAAGTTGACGGTATTGTTCTAGATTTAGGTGTTTCTTCTGTTCAATTAGATCAGGCAGACAGAGGGTTTTCTTTTTCAAAACCTGCTAAGTTAGATATGAGAATGAGTCAATCTGGTTATAGTGCATATGAATTCATCAATGAATCTGATGAAAAAACAATTGCAGATGTTATCTACAAATATGGTGAAGAGAATAAAGCGTATAAAATAGCTAGTAAAATTGTGAAGGCACGAGAGGAGGGGCCAATAGAAACTACAGTGCAGCTTGCTGAAATAGTTAGGTCTGTGTTTTATAATAAACATTCTAAAATTGACAATGCTACGAAGACTTTTCAGGCAATAAGAATATTTGTGAATAATGAGTTAGATAATTTAGAGAGTGTTTTAGAGGCTTCTGAAAAAATATTGAATGAGAATGGTAGGTTAATTGTTGTGTCATTCCATTCTTTAGAAGATTCAATAGTAAAGCAATTTTTAAAGGTAAGATGTCAAAAATCAGAATCTAGCTCTAGATATTTACCAGATAATGATATTTCTGAATTTAAACCAAAATTCTCGTACCTAAGCAAAAAGGCAATAAAGCCTTCTGAGAAAGAAGTGAAAAATAATATTAGGTCAAGGTCTGCCAGAATGAGAGCAGCTATTAGAGTTAATGTGGGGGGAACTGGAGATGCTTAATTTAAAAATCTTATTTCTTACATTAACAATATCCTTTAGTTTGCTTGGTCTGGTGAAAGTAAAAGTTTATGTCCAAGATTTACGTGAGGAAATTACTGATATGGAAAAATCAAAGTCTCAAATGGGAGATGAGATACAAGTACTAAAGGCAGAATGGTCTAATTTAAATAGACCAGAAAGAATTAGGAATTTGTCAGATAAATATCTTAAGTTAAAAAGCGTTAGCACCAAAAGCTTGAAGAATTTAGAAGAATATACAGCACAGGATTCTCTCCGATTCACAAATGTAAAAAATCAAAGTGCTATCCCTCAGGTGAGTTGGAGGTATAAACCTCGTGAAGTTATTTTAAAGGCTGCCAAAGAAAGATAGATTATGGGTGTTTTTGCGTATTTAAAGGAGTGTTTAGATAATATCAAGTTTGGATTCCTTGAAAATAAAAAGCATGTAAATCTAGGTCGCGTTTACGTAGTTCTTGTGTTCTTTATATTTTGTTACTTTGTTATATCTCTTAGATTATTTGATTTAACTATTCTGAAAGGTATAACGGATGATAGTGAATTTACTAGTGGTTTTTCTAATAAATCTTCAGTTAATTTTGATAGGGGTGATATATTAGATAGAAATGGTGAATTGCTTGCTGTTAATCTAATTACTACTTCAATTTATGCTAATCCTAGGGTGATTGAAAATCCAAAAGATGTAGCTAAAAGATTATATAAGATATTTCCTGATCTTGATTATAAAGATCTTTTAGAAAAATTAGAGTCCGATAAGGCATTTGTATGGGTAAAGCGTAATATATCGCCAAAAAAGGAGCTTGTTGTTAATAATGAGGGGATTCCAGGAATTTATTTTAGGTTTGGTAAGCGTAGGGCCTATCCGCAAGGAAATCTGGTTTCGCACGTAGTAGGATATGTTGGTTTGGATGGTGATGGTTTAATGGGGGCAGAAAGTTATTTTGATAAATTTCTAAAATCAAGGCATGAAAATAAGAAATTACAAAATCTTCGTTTATCTATAGAAATTAGAGCCCAGAGCATAGTAAGAGAAGAATTGCAAAAGGCTGTGAAAGAATTTCGTGCAAAAGGAGCTGTTGGTATTTTGCAGGATATTACAAATGGAGAAATAATAGCTATGGTAAGTTTGCCAGATTATGACCCAAATGATATATCTTTTGCTACAGAGCATCAACTGTTTAATAAGGCTACATTAGGAAATTATGAGGTAGGTTCTGTATTTAAGATATTTACTATGGCGGCTGCTTTGGATAGTGGCATAGTAAAGGTAAATGATGTTTACGATGTAAATACACCACTCAAATCTGGTGGGTTTTATATAAAAGATTTCTATGGGAAAAAAGGTTGGTTATCAGTGCCACAAATATTGATGTATTCTTCAAACATAGGTATCGCCCAGATTGCTTTGGAGATTGGTAAAGAGAAGCAATTTGAGGCTATAAAATCTTTGGGGTTGTTGTCAGAGACGGAAGTTGAGCTTAGTGTATGGGGCACTGTGAATGGTCATGCTTTG
>JAHZKS010000067.1 GCA_022600235.1 Alphaproteobacteria bacterium
TCTCCTTTTAAAACAAAGCTTCTTGAAGATTATCTAGATTCAATAAAATATCACTTTAAACACATCCAAACTAATTATGGATCTGGTCACAATTTCTTAGATAATTTTTATTCTGCATTTGAAAGTAGCTTTTTGTATAAATACGTATTGATCTTTTTTATGTTAATGTTTTGCATTAAAATTATTATAGATATAAAAAGTAATAAACAGAATAGATTTGATTATCTATATATGTTTATTTTTCTTATAGCGTCTTCTATTTATTTTTCTTTCTTTATTAGAATAGGATCTTCATATATTACTAATTACTTTTTTAGCTTTTCCTTTCTACTTTTATTTTCCATAACTACATTAAACAAAACAAGAAACTCTATAAAGTATACTATACTTGTATCCTTAGTTTCTATAAATACCTTAATGGCTTTTGATCAAATCAAAGATGGTTACATGGAGCACTATAACAAATATCAGTCCGAAGACATGGAAAGAGTATTTAACTCACAAAAAGAATTGCAAAAATTGGTAGGATCTCCAGATCAAACTCTAACACTTCTCATTGACTATAGAGCTCCTGTAATTTATTCAAATTTCAGGAAGAACATTAACATGATCTCGATATTCGACAACATTAGTGTAGTTGAAACATGGACACAAGACGAGTTTGATTACATTTTACTACATAAAGATAGCTTAATGCTAATTGACGAGAAGGATTTTCAACGAATTTCTATTAATGCAGATACATCTTTGAAAAGCACATGGAATAATAGTAGGAAAATAACTCAATCTTTGTTAAAAACAGGAAAATTTAGAAACTCCCAATATAGTATTATATATAATAAAAATAAATTGATCTTTTTCAAAAGAGACAATTCTTTATCAAACTTGAAAGGCAATTAACTACCCATTGGGCGTAATACTACTTTGATATCTTCTACTACATTTTTACCGCAAAAGAAGTTGATTTTACCTATTATAGATGTTTTCATATAGTGTAATTCTGTACCGAAAGAATTATTGGACACACCTATAGAAAGGGTTTTCTTTTGAGTTTTAAAATCTACACTAATTTTGATAGGATTTGTAAAAGAAGCAAAGTTTTTCCCTACTATTTCTTCCCAATTAAAGACTAATCTTGCAACATCGTAGTTATCTCCTTTTAATAAACCAGATAAAGTTTTGTTTATTATAGATGGCATTGATTTAAAATCGCTCAATTTAAACCTCCTCAACCTGAGAACTAAATTCTTTTACTATTGCATTGTATAAATTTTTCTTAAAAGATATTACCAACTCTGGCAATAATTGCATATCAACCCATTTCCATTCTCCAAACTCAGGATGCGCTGTAGAGATATTTATTTCTTTCTCATCACCTGTAAACTTAAACAGAATCCATTTTTGTTTCTGCCCCCTATATTTACCATCCCATAATTTTCCTACCAAAAAATCTGGGACATCATAGTAAAACCAATTTTTGCTTTCTGATAATAATTCCACACTAGAAATACTAGTTTCTTCTAGTAACTCTCTAAATGCAGCCTCTGTAACTGTTTCATCGCCATCAATCCCTCCTTGCGGCATCTGCCATATATCTCCCTTGCTATCTAATCTTTTACCAACGAGCACACGATTATCCTTATTCAGGACCATCATTCCCACACCTCTTCTATATGGTAGCTTTATTCTGCTTGTTGATTCTTCTCTAACCATCATTCGCCCCTATACGAAAAATCGACTTTGCTGATACAATCTCTACATTTTTAGCTTTTAAGCTTTTATTCCAATTATCCACTATATCAAATCTATCATTATTTATCTTTAGTATACCTACTGCCTCTCCTTTTTCTATAGCTAATTCTTCAAGCCTCTTAAGACCCTTCTCTACATCAGAGTCATTTACCTCTATATCAAATGCTTTTACCTTAAAACTAGAACCTTCTTCTAATTCAAGAGTAGAGGTCTTATCTTTTATACCATAAAAAAATGCTGATTCTAAGTCATATATTTTTTTTACAGTTGCCTCTAAGGCATTATCCTGCTCTAAAAAGTCATCATTCCCTAAATTATAGAATCCTATATTACCTTGTGTCATATTATATATATTCTCTATTCTATTAGATATTTCTATTGTGTCAGAGCCAGAATATATATCAAATTTATTCTTAATATTCTTTTTAGTTGAAAGAGGAATATTAACTAAAAAATTTCTCTCTCCTTCCATAAGAACAGCTATGTTTTTATGTATTGATTTATTATATGGAGATATTCCAAATGTTGCTTCTCTAGGAACTTGGTTAATTATTTTATCGATTTGCAACTCACCTTTTGAATCATCAATCACTAAATAAATAGACTTTTTTTGTTTGTTTATTTGGTCTTCATCTCTAATGTCAGCCATTAAATATGTTACCTTCTGACCGTTAAACTCTTTTATTCTAATCTTATCACTTTCTGAAGAGATACCTACTAGTATAATGCCTACCCATAAGCATATCAAAGCTAATGAGGCAAAGCCTATTGATAAAGATAATTTCTTTTTTCTAATTCTCACCTTTCTTACCTATAGCCAAATTATATATGCTTATCCCTTTTACCAGATCCACCGCTCTAATTATCATGTAATCATCTTTACATTTTTTACATGTCTTTTCTTCTTCTTGCTTCATTCTTCTTTTTATTTTTTCTAACACGTAAGCACTTTTACTTTGATTTATATCCTTCACCCCCTCTAAGTGTCCTTCAATATTTTCTTCTCTGAAAGCATTACCTTCTTTGTACTTCTTCACCTCTATATCCTCTATCACTATATCAGGGACTATTCCTTCTGCCTGTATAGACCTACCTGTTGGGGTATAGTACAAAGAAGTAGTTATGCTAATTGCACTTCCTCCTTCCAATGGGATCATATCCTGAACTGAGCCTTTTCCAAAAGATCTAGTACCTAGAACAACTGCTTTTTTATGATCTTGCAAAGCCCCCACCACTATCTCAGCTGCCGAAGCTGTTCCATTATTTATAAGAACAACCATAGGAATGTTTTTCATATTGAGCACATCATTATCAGAATGATACTCAGATATACTGTTTTCGTCTCTGCCCCTTGTATAAACTACAGCACCATCTTCTACAAACATTGAAACTAATTTAACAGCCTCCGATATTAGACCTCCTGGGTTATTTCTAAGATCTATTATTATTCCATTTGTATTGTCTTGTTTTACAAATTTTTTTAGCTTTCTTTCAACCGATGAATATGTATTCTGATCAAAACTATTTATTCTGATATATAAAATATTTTTATCAATATAATCAACTATCGTAGAATGAGCAGGAGCACTCTCTCTCCTAAGATTAAACTCTAGAGACGATGAGCCCTCCCTGAAAACTGTCAGTTTTACTACAGAGTTTGGCTTACCTGTAATTCTCTGCATAACATCATAAGTTGACATCCCGTAAACAGAAGTATCATCTATTGCCATAATATAATCTCCTGTTTTTATTCCAGCCTTATCAGCAGCCCCTCCTTCTACAGGATGGGCTATTATAATAGATCCATTTTCAACTGTAACTTCTATACCAACTCCACTTTCAACATCAGAAGAATATAATTCTCCCTGTTCCAAAGATTTTTTTGTGTAAAATCCTGAGTGAGGGTCTAAAGAAGCTAACATTCCATTAATAGCATTCTCTACCAAACTATTCTCATCAACTTCAGCAACATATTCGTTCTTTATTATATTTATAGCTTCTTTTAAAGTGATTACAGAAGACTCTGATACTAAGTTAGATTGTTCAGGATTGATTCTCTCTGATTTCGCAATAACATTTCCAATACACAATACTGATAACATTAAAATCACTAATCTGAACATTGTTTTATACATCTAAAATATTACCTAATGATCCCTTCTTCTCTAAAGCCTGTTCCTGAATAAAAAGAAATCTTTCTTCTGGATTCCTTCCCATTAGTTTATCAACTTGCTTTGACAGTTCCAACACATCATTTGTTATCTCAACTTTAATCAAAGATCTAGTATGAGGGTTCATAGCTGTTTCTCGAAGTTGGGATACTGTCATTTCGCCTAACCCTTTAAACCTACTTATGTCAATTTTCTGACTTTTAGGTAAACTGGACATTATCTTATCCTTTTCTATATCATCTTTAGCATATAAAACACTTGCCCCTTGAGAGATTCTATATAAAGGAGGCTTTGCTAAAAACAAATGACCATTTCTTATAAGGTCTGGCATCATTGTTAGAAAATATGCCATAAGCAAAGTTGCGATATGAGATCCATCCACATCAGCATCAGTCATAATTATTATCTTTTCATAGCGCAAATCTTCTTCTTTGTACTGGGCCATCACCCCACAACCTAACGCTATTTCTATATTGGATATTTCAGCGTTCTGTTTTACTTTATCTGCGCTATTACTTATCACATTTATTACCTTTCCCCGCAAAGGCAGAATCGCTTGAGTATTTCTATTTCTAGCCTGCTTTGCAGAACCTCCTGCGCCATCACCTTCGACAATAAATAACTCTGTACCCTTAGAGTCTTGAGTCACACAATCAGATAGCTTACCTGGCAATCTAAGTCTTTGTGTAAGATTCTTTCTAGAAAATGTTTTAGCAGTTTTTCTGCTTAATCTTTCTTCTAAATAAAAATCTATATGATCAAATAAAATTTGTGAATTTTCTTTACTCTCATTCAACCAATGATCAAAAAAATCAGCAACCGCTATCTCTATAGGCTTTACTATATTCCTGTTAAGCAATTTATCTTTTGTTTGGCCTTGAAACTCAGGATCTTTAATAAATACCGAGATAATTATTTTTGCGCCTTTAAGAATGTCATCTATAGTAATTTGACTTGTTTTCTTATATTTAGTCATTTCACCATAATTTTTTATGGACTTCAATAAAGCAGATTTTAAACCTTGCTCATGCGTTCCTCCTAAAGATGTTCTGATTGTATTACAATATGAAAGAATTTGTGTGTCTTTTCCATCCCAGCCAATAGCCCAGCTCACTTCGCCACCTGCTAACTTTAGCTTGGATTGACCAATGAAAAAACTATCTATAAGCCTATCTCCTGCTATCCAGGTTTCTATATAATCAGCTAAGCCCTTAGGAAAGTGAATTACTTCTTTCTGAGGAATATTATGTTTTTCTTCTATCTTAACTTCACATGACCAAAGAATCTTTACACCGCTAAACA
>JAHZKS010000068.1 GCA_022600235.1 Alphaproteobacteria bacterium
ATGAAGTACTCTCCTGATAGTTCATCGCTAAAAGTAGATATTAAAATGTATAAGGGAGAAATGTTTATTCATTTCCATGATACAGGATATGGAATGAGCGAAGAAGGTTTAGAGAAGTCTATGCACGAGTACGAAGTTGCTCATGATAAAAATGATATTAATGTCAAATCTATAGGCTTAGGTTTACCATTAATAAGAAACTTATTAGAATTAATGGGGATAAGATTCTTTATTGACAGTAAATTAGGAAGGGGTACTAAAATAACTATAGTGATTCCAAAAAACAAAATAAAGAGTAAGCGTAAATGAGAAGAGAGGTTTTCAGGGAAAAACTGCAACAATTTCCAAAGACGTTAATTAGTATTATGTTTATATTGTCTTGTATAGGCTTCCTCATGTTATATGATGCTGCGTCTGGTAATCTATACCCATATGCTGCAAAACAAATGCTATATTTCGTTTTATTTGCTCCATTAATGTTCTTTATTGGTTTTAGCAATATTAAAATCTTTTTTCATGGGGCTTACTATGTATACGGCATATCTTTAATTCTTCTCATAGCGGTGAGTGTTGTAGGGCACACAGCAATGGGTGCGACGAGGTGGATCAATTTTGGTTTTTTTAAATTCCAACCCTCGGAGTTAATGAAGATAGGTATTGTTTTTGCATTAGCGAAATATTTTCATACTACTGAATATACTGATATTAAAAGAATCCCATACTTACTCCTTCCAGCATTGATGATAGGATTGCCTCTTATAGTTATATTAAAACAACCAGATCTTGGTACAGCAATAGTTCTATGTCTTGTATCTCTTATAATACTTTATTTAGCTGGTGTAAGACTCTATTTGTTTGGTTTAGGTGCCATCGTTGCAGCGGCATCTGTGCCGGTTATGTGGAAGTATTTACATGGGTACCAAAAAAAGAGAATTCTTATTTTTTTAGATCCAGAGCAAGATAAACTAGGGGCTGGTTATAATATTATGCAGTCAAAGATTGCAATAGGGTCTGGCGGTTTTTGGGGCAAAGGACGTTTAGAAGGTACGCAGGCACAGTTGGAGTTTCTTCCAGAACACCAGACTGATTTTGTGTTTTCATTATTTGCAGAGCAATTTGGCTTTATAGGTTGCGTAGGGTTACTATTTTTATTTGCGATTGCAATAATTAAAGGAGCTCGTATCGGAATAAATTGTAAGAATACATTTGGAAAGCTAATGTCTTTTGGTTTAATATCTATATTCTCAATACATGTGTTTATTAACATAGGCATGGTAATGGGGGTGTTGCCAGTGGTAGGTTTACCATTGCCTTTTATATCATATGGTGGTACTTCAATGGCAACTATGCTAATTGCATTTGGTTTATTGATAAATGTAGCTTTAAATGATAAAACAAATTTACCGAATAATGAGTTAGGGATATTTTAATTGGAGAGATATTATGCAAATTACTGTAACAGGTCATCAAGTTGAAGTTGGAGAAGCATTACAAAAGAACTCAAAAGCGAAGCTTGAAAAGTTAGTAACAAAATTTTTTGCTCATGCAATTGATGCACACATAATTTTTGAGAAACATAAGGTGTTCTTTCAAACAGAAATTAAAGTGCATGAAAGAACTCAAAGTTATGCAGTAGCAAAGGCAGAAGATTTAGATATTCACAAATCTTTTGATAAAGCTTTAGAAAAAATTGAATCTCAGCTAAGAAAATATAAAAGCAAGCTACGTGCAAAGCATCACAAAGAGAAATAACCCTGGTTGATTATTTCTTCAAGCTAATGCTTTTCACCAATATTGTTGCTCGCAAGGATTCGCTAAAGAAGCCTCCTGTATTAATTTTTCCTGTGATTTCTACTACATCATTTGGTGTAACTGTTATATCTCTTAGTTTGCTATTCTTGATGCTCACTACTATAGAGCCTGTACCATCATTAAATGTGTAATATTCATCTCTAAGTTTTTCTGTGATGTTACCTTGTAAGGTTATGCATACACTATCTACGGGTTTTTTTAATATTTGTTTTACGGAATTATATCTTGGACTTCTATCTGGTCCTATAAAGTCTGCATGAACTGAGGCAGAGCTAAACAGAGTAATTAGTAGAATGATAATAAAATTTCTTTTCATGATGACCTCCTAATTCATAGTATTAATACCTGCTAGATATCATAGAAAATCAAACCCAGCAAGCTTTATTTTAAACATGAATGGCTCAGAAGTATAGATAATTTGAGTAGTTTATTCTTATCGTCCGCGTCTCTCAGTGATTCCTGGAATGATAGGTAGGCCTATAGGAGGTGCAATATTTTGATCTAATTTTAGTGAGGCTCCTTTGAATCTTCCAAAAACACTGAACATTCTGAGGCTGTTTTCATTGAATCTTCGGAACCATGCAAACATACCTTCTCCATTTGGAAAGATTATACTTAGAAGTCCTTTTTGTGTCATTCCTTGCGCCATGTCTTGCAAAGGGTTACATGCTAATCTTGGTAGAATATCGTAGAGTCCTCCTTTTGACATAATATTTATCAGTTTGTTTTTTATAAATTATAAGGATATTATATTAATCAAATGTTAAGCTAGGTATATGAACGAAAAACACACTGCTATTTCAGAGCATTTTAATGAGCTAAAGAAGAGAGTATTTTATACGCTTTCTTTTTTTCTATTTTCATTTGTAGTGAGCTATATATTTTCTGACGATATATATAGATTTTTATTAGCTCCTTTGTCTGAATATTATAAATCTACAGGGAAAACTGGTAGTATCATATATACAGGTCTTACTGAAGCATTCTTCACGTATATAAAAGTTGCTTTTATTTCAGCTTTATTTTTTACTATTCCATTTATTGCTTTACAGATTTTTTATTTTTCATCTCCAGGATTAAAAAAGGGAGAAAAGCGAGTATTGATTGCATGTTTTCTTGCCACTCCTTTATTGTTTCTTACAGGTGCATTTGTTGCATATTATTTTATTTTCCCTGAGGCATGGAAATTCTTTCTTAGCTTCGAGAATTCATCTCTAGAAAATCTACCTATAAAATTAGAGGCTCGTATAAGTGAGTATTTGTCTTTATCTTCACAGATTATATTAGCTTTCGGTATTGCTTTCCAGCTACCTATAGCTATTACTTTGTGCAATAAAATAGACTTAATTTCTATAGAATGGCTAAAAGAAAAAAGAAGATTTGCAATAGTAATTATATTTGTTGTAGCAGCAGTAATTACTCCACCAGATGTAGTTAGCCAGCTGGCTTTGGCTAGTATCATGATTTTATTATATGAACTTTCAATTTTATTGTGTATATTTCTGAACAATAAAAATAAGAAAATAGATACAGATGTTTGATATTAATTGGATCAAAGATAATTTAGAAGAATTCAAGAACGCTTTGTTACAGCGAGGAGAAGATGTTGATATAAAGAAGTTATTATCGTTAGATGATGCAAGGCGTAAATTTATTATGGAGATGCAGTCTCTTCAACAAGAGAGAAATGAAAAGTCCAAAGCGATTGGTGCAATCAAAGATAAGACTGGTAAAGAGTTTAAAGAGGCTAAAGATAATGTGCAGAAAGTCAACCAGCAGATTGAGTCATTAAAAGAAGACGAAAGAAAGGCTGAAGAAGATTTTACAGATTTTCTTAGCAGAATCCCAAACATATTAGCTGCAGATATACCTGAAGGTAAAGATGAGAATGATAACGTAGTCATAACTACTAATGGCACACCGCGTGAATTTGATTTTGAACCAAAACCGCATTATGAAATTGGTGAGAAGTTAGGTATGATGGATTTCGAGCAGGCTGTTAAGATTTCTGGTAGTAGGTTTGTAAATCTGAAAGGTCAGCTATCACGACTTGAAAGGGCTCTATCTAACCTTATGTTAGATGTTCATACAAATGAGTTTGGTTTTGAAGAAGTTTCTCCAAGTTTTTTAGTAAAAGATAATGCGATGTATGGCACAGGTCAGTTGCCTAAATTTGCAGAAGATTCATTTCAAACGAAAGAAGGTCTGTGGTTGATACCAACGGCTGAGGTTTCTATAACCAATATGGTGTCTGATAAAATAATAGATCAAGAAGATCTACCTTTGCGTTATGTTGCATATACGCCTTGTTTTAGATCGGAGGCAGGAAGTGCTGGAAAAGATACAAGAGGTATGATTCGTCTACACCAATTTTCGAAAGTAGAGTTAGTCACAATTGCTAACCAGGAAAAAGCTGAGGAAGAGTATGAAAACTTATTGAAATCAGCTGAAGCAATTCTCATCAAGCTGGGTTTACCATATAGAAAAGTACTTCTATGTAGTGGCGATACAGGATTCAGTGCTCAGAAAACTTATGATTTAGAGGTGTGGCTTCCATCTCAGAAGACTTATCGTGAGATTTCCAGCTGCTCTATATTTGGAGATTTCCAGGCTCGTAGAATGAAGGCTAGATATAGAAAGAGAGGAGAGAAAGAAACCAAATTCTTACATACAATGAATGGCTCTGGACTTGCAATTGGTAGAACTATTGTCGCAATAATTGAGAATTATCAAAATAAAGATGGTTCTATTACGATTCCACCGGCACTACAGAAATATATGGGTGGTGAGAGTGTAATTAGTTCTCAAGCTTTGTAAGCCAAAATAAAATTCTGTTCTTTCATTAAGTTATATTCGTTTGATTGATCTGACTTTAAGAAAGCTTTGATTTCTGCTGAAAGTTTTGCAAAATTCTCTATGGTAGTGAGGCCCGACTTTACAAGTTGATCTTCTGTTTCATCTATTCGTGATGATATTAATTGCTTCGCAGTATCAGTTGTATGGTAAATTTTTGTAGTGGATTCTACTTTCTTAAATAGTTTGAGTTCCTCGCACATCGGTGCAATCTTTCTTCCTATGTCATAATCTAAACCATTCATATCTCCATACTTTATAATTAGCTGGTATAGTTCTTCCATTGCTGAGTTACTTTTTATATCGATATGTTTCATAGATGATTCATGAAATGAAATCACTCCACTTGGTTTAAGCAAAGATGCAATAATTTTTATTATCTTCTGAGGTTTAGTAACATGCATAAGTATAAATCTTGAGAATGCTAAATCCGCTTTTTGATATTTCTGAAAATCTATGTCATTTATATCTCCTACTATAAACTCTACATTTTTGTGACCAGCTTCTTCTATTCTATCCTTAGCCACATTAATTTGACCTTTACTGATATCTATAGCGTATACTTTTCCATTAGGTCCAACAGATTGAGCTAAATATTCTGTCATGATACCCCCGCCGCACGCAATATCCCAGACTACCATATTTTCTGATAGCCCTGCCTTGCCTAATTGCTCTAAAGATTCTTTTTTAAATAACTCGTGTTGTAAATCTAGATTGTCAGAACCTTGTTTGCCTGTTTTTAAGAAGTACGAAGTGCTCATTTTTTGGCCAATAATTTTTAGAAAGGAAACGTTTGATATTCTATAAGCCGGATTCTGTATAGTTAAAAAACTATGGCTATCATTCATCTACGGTTATTATTACTAATAACCTTGAGCAGCTTACCCAGATAAATCGCACTTGGAATTTGTGCTCCCTCGAAAGGGTGTTTATCTCTATTTTAGCCTTGCTCCTAGTAGGGTTTACCATGCCATTTTAGTCACCTAAAACGCGGTGCGCTCTTACCGCACCCTTTCACCTTAACCTTCCAAAGAAGGATGTCTACTCTCTGCTGCACTTTCCCTTAGGCTCTCACCTAGCTGGGTGTTACCCAGTACTATTACTCCATGGAGTCCGGACTTTCCTCTTTAAGTTTTCACATAAAGCGATAGCCCGAATACCAAACGTTTCTTGAGGTGAAGAGTAACATATTTTTCAAAAATTTGCAAAGTGATAAAAATCAGGGAGTTAAGTTTTTATTAATGTTCATAACACATAATCTGAATACAATAGAAAATATTAGGAATCAGTATTATGGCTAGCGAAGCAGAAGGTTTCGAAATAAGAAGAGGAGATAGTAAGGAAGAAATAAATAGAAAAGTTATAGGTTTTTTGCTTAGTGGGGATCCTAACAAATTGCCTCCAACTATAAAAAATCCGCTTCTTTATTTACGAGAAGACAAGGAAGAAGATTTACGAAATCATTTAGATGATATGGATAAAGATGTTTCTGGTCCTGTAAAAAGAATGTGTGATGCGATAAAACAAGGTGTGCAAAAAATATGGATCAACATTCGGAAAGTGGACCTTGGTGATACGATAAATAAAGTATGGTCTAGCATTATAAACTCTGTCAAAGATGCTGTAGCTGCGGTTGGTGGAGTATTCATAGAGTCTAATAAAAAATTAGCGCTAGATGAGATGAATGCAAATCAGGGCTTGGATGATATAGATTTAGATCAGGTTGAAGATGCAAGAGAATGGAAACCAGAAATGAAAGACCAAAATCCTAGTGATTCTTATAAAGGTAATGATATTAAAGCAGCGGCTACAAAGATAGGAGCAAGATTAGTAGATGATGGAGTTAAAAGTGACTCCAATCATACTAGACAGCTTCCAAAGAAAAAATCCACAAACAAAGGTCGTGGTCAATAAAGTAATCCCATTAATACTTTATTAACATTACTATAGGACAATTTTTATTATATAAATCATTAATTAAGGTGGTAGTAATGTCAAAAAATAATTCTTCTAGTATGTATGATAGTCCAGATGAAAATGGCGCTAATCTTTTAGATGCAGAGGATCTAAGACAAGAGACAACTGAAAAAGGTGTGCTAAATAAAATAATCAAAGCTATACATCAATATATTGAGAGTATGAAAAATTCTCCTCTGTATAAAAAGACAATAGGTGCTGCTATAGATACTCTACAAAGGGGTGAAGATTTTCTAAGGAATCCAGATTCAATAGAGTCTACTTTGGGTAATATAATGCAGCCAATTAATAAGCACGTAATACAGCCACTAAAAAAGAATGTAATGCAGCCAATTAATGAGCATGTAATACAGCCACTAGATAGTATGGTGTATGCAATTGAAAAAGGTGTCTATGATATATTGGAAAGTATAGAAGCTGGTGCTCAAGATTTTGGAGATTTAGTAAAAAAAACCTGGGGAAAAATTATGAAGGCAGTTGGTGGTGCTATGAAATCTGTAGATCAGCATGTGCATAAAACTAATATCCATGGGAATGAACCAATTATTAATCCGCATTTGCTAACTATTTACTCACTACAGTCTATACTAGCTGTTAACTCAGGTAAGTCTAACGAGCTACACAAAAGTGAGGTAGAGGGAAGAAAAAAATCCTTGGAACGTAAAAAAGCATTCTTGGAAGGTGAAAAATCTAATGGAAGCACTGAAGAAAAGAAAGAATCCTTGGAAAAAATAGATAAAGCTTTGGAAAGAATAAATAAAGCTTTGGAGGGAAAACTTGAAGATAAAGATATAGAGAAGATCAGGGAGTCAATAAATCATTATAATGCAGAAGGCAGGCGTTATAATGCAAACCTTTCTCGTGGGATTGTAGGTAAGTTAGGAGACAAACTGCAGGCAAAGGGAGAGAAAACAATTGAAGAATCAGGAAAGTTAGGAAAGTATACCAGAGCATTAAAGCAGAGAAGACAAGACGAGCGTAATAAGGGCCGTAATAAGGGTCTTTAGAAGGTTAACCCAAAATATATTTTAAGGTTTCTCTATTCCAAACTAAAGATAGCCGCACGATTGCTGATTTTTGTTAACTTTATATTAATGCTTCTATTGGATAATTATAGGATGTTTAATTAATAAAAGGTAGCGATATGCCTATAAGAAAAGAAAAAAGACATGAAGCAAAAAAACAGAAAGAAATGTCTGAAATGAAGCAAAAAAAATTTGCTTCCAAATTTCCTCAATCTCAGGAAGAGCAACGTCAGACTTTCAAAGATAAGATTAACACAATGAGAAACAATAAACAAAACGGTCGTCGTATGTAATCGTGATTTTTTAATGTAGGGATATAAGTAATAT
This sequence comes from Alphaproteobacteria bacterium, assembly GCA_022600235.1. Taxonomy (GTDB): domain Bacteria; phylum Pseudomonadota; class Alphaproteobacteria; order Rickettsiales; family JABSSG01; genus JAHZKS01. Next base: position 7,995 of record JAHZKS010000068.1, read on the forward strand.
TCCTATATTAATTTTATGAGGAGTTAATATGTTTGAAAAATTAAAAAAGGTAGCTTCAAAAATATGGAAGGGTGTGACTAATGTATTTAGCTTCTTCAATATCTTTAGCAAGAAAAAGATAGATAAT
>JAHZKS010000069.1 GCA_022600235.1 Alphaproteobacteria bacterium
ATATGGATATAAGATTGTAGATAAAATTGAACATGACACAGAGTGTTTTATCTCCAACTCACATGAAATATTCAAAATTGAGCAAGGCGTCCCATCTAAACATATAAAATCTTATTCTAAAGAAAGTAGAAAGCGCCCAATCCCCGCTTTCTTATTCGAACATTATGTTGATAAAAGCGCATTATATACATCTTCTCCATCTGAGAAATTACAACAAAAAACTCAAGAAACAGAATATGCTATAAATGTTGGAAAATTAACTCATAAAATACTTGAATATTTTGTTCCTATGAAAAGGATAATAAATAAAAATGAAGTCAAAGATTTCATAGAAATATATAAAGAAAATGCTGCACTAAAATTTACAACAAAACAAATAAATAATATATGCGTCTTAGCAAATGATTATCTCCTGCCTATAGCTAAAAATGGAGAATTAAAAACAGAGCTCAAGATCAAAAGAAGATACAAACTAAACAATAACCACTACATCATGTCTGGAATAATAGATCTACTCATACTAACAGATAAAGAAGCACATATTATAGATTATAAAACTGACAAAATAGTCCCGGATACACATCTTGATATAGAGCTAAAATATCTAAAACAAATGTGTAGCTATAAAGAAATGATAAGCAATATATACACAGACCATAAAATTATATGCCATTTAGCATGGACACATAAACCAACACTAATAAAAATAGAAGAATCTCAACTTGAAACTAAAGACCTAGAATCGACTTAATAAAAGGTATAGAGATATTTGTCTTAGCAACTAAAGATGCTTTATCCAATTTATCTACCACTCTTAGTATCTCTTTATAACTAAAATCAACACGCACTACTAAATATTTTATTACTGATGGTGTAACCGCAATTTGCCTATCAGAAAAGTATTTCACTAAGATCTGACCTATCATACTCTCATCTGGTTTTTTTATTTCTATTGCAAGAACACTCTCAAGGCGAGACTTTAGATCTTCTAGACAAAAAGGAATCTTACTGATAGAAGCATTAGATGTAATGAATAAGAATTTTTTTGAATTTATAATATGATTCACAAAATAAAATAACTGCACTTCATGTGATAAAAAACTTTCTAAATCTTCAAGTATATAAGCAGTGCGGCTATCATCCATGTATTGTGCATCAGATATGTCTTTCTTGCTTACAAGAACAGCACCTGACTTCTTTGCCCAAATTTGAGATAAATGCGTTTTCCCAGAACTTTCTTCACCAAAAACACATACTATATTACTATATATACCTTCACCCCAACGAGGCCATTTATCAACCCACGCTACCGCGTTTCTGTTAGAGTTAGTAACGATATAATCTTCATCGTTGAACGTGATTGAATTTTTAAAATCAAGTAAATATTGCTCCAAAGCTATCTCCTCATTCTGAATATTAACTATTCCCTTTATACAAAGAACTTTTGTAATATTTCTTTACAGTAAATTTTATAATTACTGCAATACTTGCTCCAACTGGCACAGCAAAGAACATTCCAAGAATTCCAAAAAGACTACCCCCTAAAAGAACAAAAAACACAATCCATATAGGACTGACACCCGTCCTATTTCCTATTAATCTTGGAGCCATTACACTCTCTAGAATGTTACCAATGATGAACACACCCACAACTAATAAGAAACCCTCCCAACTCTGAAACTGGAATAGAGATACTATAGTTGCTGCAACAAATCCACCCAATAAACCCAAGAAAGGTACAAACGAAATAATTCCGGTTGTAATACCTATTAACACGCCGAAGTTCAAATTTATAAGAGATAATGCAGATCCGTAGTAAATAGCCAATATCAAACAAATATTTAACTGCCCTCTTATAAACCCTGCAATGGTATTATTGATATCTCTTGCTAATTCATGAAATGAGTTTTTTCTATCAACAGGCACCAAATGGTCAACTGTACTACTTAGAACCCTCCAGTCTCTGATAAAATAGAATGTTATCAGAGGAACCAAAACTATCATTATAACAATATTCACAAACACCAAGCCAGACTTCCACATAGCATCTACAAACGATACCATTCCTTTAGAAACTTCTGAGAATATATTACTTACAATCTTATTAAATTTTTCCTGATAAGACACATCAAAATAGGATACTACTTTAGATAATATATGCTTATCAAAATATTCTTTATGCTTTGGTAGATATTTTATAAAGCTGGCGATTTGCTCATAAACTACTGGTATCAGCGCCACCCATATTGATAAAAATATTATTCCTATAATGCTCACTATGAAAAAAGATATCAATCCTCTATTGAAGTTAAACCTCTCTTCAATCGTATCAGCAAGAGGAGATATGAAGTAAGCTAGTATTAATGAAGTAATAAACGGCATTAGAACATCGCTAGAAATATAGACAAACCAACCGAATAAAGCTATTATCAGGGTCCATATTAATGTTTTATTCATATTTGCTACCATATCTAATCAAAGAAAAATAGTAATCCTGTTTTTTAATATAATCAAATGATTTTAAAATGACCTTAGAAAATTTTGAGAAAGAAATTACAAAATTTAGACTATTAGATTCAGAAAACAGATTTGCAGTAGCATTATCTGGTGGATCTGATTCTATGGCATTAGCAGTATTGTTAAATGATTATAGTAAAAAAAATAACAAAGAATTAGTCGCCCTAATTGTTGATCATAATCTGAGAGACAATTCATCTGTAGAAGCAAGAAATGTATCAGAGATAATCACAAATCTAGGAATCAAGAATGAAATTCTAACATGGGCGCATCAAGAAATTTCTTCTAACATACAAGAACGCGCAAGAGAAGCACGGCTTTCTCTTTTAACAGAATATTGTAAAACCCATAAAATCAAATATCTATTTACTGCGCACCATAAAAATGATGTGGCAGAAACTTTTCTCATGAATATGATTAGAGGAAGTGGAATCTATGGAATGTCTTCTATCCCAAGCATGACTGTTTATAATGACACACAACTTCTTAGACCATTGTTAAATTTTCATAAAAACACCCTAAGAGATTATTTACTAAAGAAAAAAGTAAAATGGATAGAAGACCCTTCTAATGAAAACAAAAACTTTCTGCGAACAAAAGTAAGGACACTTATTAATTCAAAAGAAATGTCTAATATCATACCAGACTATGAAATGTTAGTAGACAGAATAGCATTAAATGCAAAGAATATTGCTAGATCGCGAACAGCTATAGAAAATATTTGTGAAAAAGAAATCAAAAAAAACATCATCTTACATCAAGAAGGATATGTATCTTTAAGTTACAATAATTTTTTTAATCTTGAAGAAGAGATTGGCCTTAAAATACTGTCTTCGTGTCTTGTCACAGTATCAGGAGAACATTCTCATAAACCTAGATTCAATTCTCTTGAGAAACTTTACAAACATATCAAAGATAATAATACAGCAAAAACTCTGTGGGGCTGTGAAACACTTGTCAAAAAAGATATAATTTATATATATAGAGAGATTGGGAAAAAAGCACCCTCTCTAAAGAAAAGAAAAGAGACAGAATTGATATGGGATAATAGATTTAC
>JAHZKS010000070.1 GCA_022600235.1 Alphaproteobacteria bacterium
AGATACATTAAAAGAGATATTAGCAAGCCGTTATTGCACTAAAGAGACATTAAATGCAAAAAATAATTCTGGTGATACATCTTTGATTCTTGCTGCTTATAAAGGTAATGCAGATATATTAAAAGAGATATTAGCAAGCGATCATTGCACTGAAGAGACATTAAATGCAAAGAATGATTCTGGTGAGACAGCTTTGATTCATGCTGCTGCTCAAAGTAATGCAGATATGATAAGTGCGATATTAGCAAGCCGTTATTGCACTGAAGAGACATTCAATGTAAAAGATAATGAAGGTGATACATCTTTGATTCTTGCTGCTTATAAAGGTAATGCAGATACATTAAAAGAGATATTAGCAAGCGATCATTGCACTCAAGAGACATTAAATGCAAAGAATGATAAAGGTGATACAGCTTTGACTCTTGCTGCTAGGGGAGGTCATAGAGATATAGTAGATGCAATATTAGCAAGCCGTTATTGCACTGAAGAGACCTTAAATTTAGGAAATAGTATTTCAGCATTAGATGGTTGCACTGCAGAAGCATTCATAATGGAGGATAAAGATGGAAATAATTTACTACATAAAGCTATTTTATCTGGTAAAGAATTTTCAGTTAAGGCTATGTTAGATTCTCCAAATCTTCCAATTGAAGCACTATTTGATGAAAACAACGAAGGTCATACGCCAAAAGATTTGGCTTTCATGAGAGGTGAGGAGGCTTTAGGGGTACAAATGCAAGAAATAATAAAGGCGCGTATTCTAGATGAAAAAACATGGGCAGGTTGGGCAAGAAGTAAGCTGCCTAGAGGTGGCAAAAAAACTTATGCTGAGATAGGAAGAAATATAAGAAATAGAAAAAATAGAAAAGGTAAAGGTGGTCCTGCAAGAAGCTAATTGTTTTTTAGAAGTCTTGCAATGTCTTTTGTATAGTAGCTTATTATAATATTAGCACCAGCTCTTTTTATTGCTGTATGTATTTCGATAATAGCTTCTTCTTCATTTAACAGACCTTTTTCAGCTGCAGCTTTGACCATAGCAAACTCACCACTAGTATGGTATGCAGCGATTGGTGTTCCTACGAAGGTTTGTTTCACTCTATATATTATATCTAAATAAGTGTGAGCAGGTTTTACAATCAAGATATCTGCTCCTTGCTCTATATCCAATTTTGCTTCTTTCATTGCTTCGTCAGAGTTAGAAAAATCCATTTGATATGTTTTTCTGTCTCCAAATTTTGGTGCTCCTTCAGCTGCATCTCTGAATGGGCCATACATTGAGGATGCAAATTTGTTGGTATAGCTCATTATGGGTATGTTTCTGAATCCACCTTTATCAAGTGCATTTCTAATTCTTAGTACCATGCCATCCATCATACCACTTGGTGCTATTATATCTGCGCCAGCTCTAGCATAGCTTAATGCTTGCTCTGCTAATATTGGGAGCGTTTTATCATTGTCTATTTCATTATTATCTAGAACCCCACAATGACCATGATTTGTATATTCACACAAACACACATCAGCGATAACGTTAAGATCTGGTAGAGAGGCTTTGATCTTCCTAATTGATTCTTGTATTACTCCATTATCAGATAAAGAATGAGATCCTAAAGCATCTTTATGTGCTGGGATTCCAAATAGTATAATGCTTCTAATCCCTAGTTTTGCTATTTCATCAATCTGACCATCTAACATATCTATGCTTAATTGTCTGTGGCCTGGCATTGAAGAGATGGGAATATCAATATTATTACCTTCTTTTATGAATAGAGGAAGTACAAAGTCATTGATATTTAAATGTGTTTCCCTAGTAATATCTCTAATATTACTTTTTGATCGTATTCTTCTAGGTCTTTGTAGTAGATCCATATTATCTAATATTTTTAGTATCAATATTATATCTAAAGATGTTTATTTAACAATCTTTTAAAATAATTCTAATCAGGGGGTTGAATTTGAAGATTATTAGTATTATATAGCAATCAGTATTTATTTTTTTAAAACTAAAGAAGGAGTTAAAGTATGAGTTTAAAACCATTACAAGATCGTGTCGCAGTAGAAGTATTAGAAAGCGAACAAAAAACACCAGGTGGAGTAATAATACCAGATACAGCTAAAGAGAAACCTATACAAGGTGTTGTTGTTGCTGTTGGTGAGGGAATCAAAAGTGATTCCGGTAACAGAGTAGCTGTTGATGTGAAAGTAGGAGACAAAGTGCTCTTCGGCAAGTGGTCTGGAACAGAAGTAGAAGTGAATAATAAAAAATTACTTATCATGAAGGAATCAGACATCATGGGTGTCATCGAAACCGTATAAATATATAATTTAATAATGAGGTTAATATAATGTCTTCAAAACAAATAGATCATGGTGCTAAGGCCCGTGAATTAATGATGCAAGGTGTGAATACACTAGCTGACACAGTAAAAGTGACTTTAGGACCAAAAGGTAGAAATGTTACTCTAGAGAAAAGCTTTGGTGCGCCAAGAGTTACAAAAGACGGTGTTAGTGTTGCTAAAGAAATAGATTTATCAAACCCAGCACAGAATGTGGGTGCTCAGCTTATTAAGTCTGTTGCAAGTAAAACAAATGATATAGCTGGTGATGGAACAACTACTGCTACAGTACTTGCGCAAGCAATTGCTAAAGAAGGTGTTAAGTTTGTAGCTGCTGGAATGAATCCTATGGATCTTAAAAGAGGTGTTGATTTAGCAACAGATGTAGTTGTTGAAAGAATCAAATCTTCAAGCAAGAAAAAATCTTCAAAGCAAGAAGTTGCTCAAGTAGCTACTATTTCTGCTAATGGAGATAAAGAAATAGGCGAGAAGATAGCAGAAGCTATGGAAGAAGTAGGGCATGAAGGTGTTATTACTGTAGAAGAAGCTAAAGGTCTAAAGTTTGAAATAGATGTTGTGAAAGGTATGAAGTTTGATCGTGGATACTTATCACCTTATTTTGTAACTAATAGTGAGAAAATGGTATGTGAATTAGATAGTCCTTACATATTGCTTTTCGAAAAGAAGTTATCAAGTTTACAACCAATGCTACCTTTACTTGAATCTATCGTTCAATCTAACCGCCCTCTATTAATAATTGCAGAAGATGTTGAAGGTGAAGCTCTTGCAACATTAGTAGTAAACAAGCTGCGTGGTGGTTTAAGAATATGTGCTGTGAAAGCTCCTGGATTTGGCGATAGAAGAAAGGCAATGCTTGAAGACTTAGCTATTTTAACAAATGGTCAAATTGTTAGTGAAGATTTGGGCATGAAACTAGAAAATGTTACTTTAGATATGCTAGGTTCTGCAAAAAGAATTACTGTTGATAAAGAAGATACAACAATAGTTGAAGGTGTTGGAGAAAAAGAGGCACTAGATTCTCGTTGCAACCAAATCCGTGCTCAGATTGAAGAAACAACATCTGATTACGATAAAGAGAAACTTCAAGAAAGACTTGCTAAACTATCTAGTGGTGTTGCCGTATTAAAAGTTGGTGGAGCTACTGAAGTAGAAGTGAAAGAGCGTAAAGATAGAGTTGAAGATGCTCTTAATGCTACTAGAGCGGCTGTGGAAGAAGGTATTGTTCCTGGTGGTGGAGTTGCTTTATTCCATGCGCAAGATGCACTGAACGATATTAAAGTTGAAAATCGTGATCAAAGTGCTGGTGTTGATATAGTAAGAAATGCTATACAAGCTCCATTGCGTCAGATTGCTCAAAATGCTGGTATCGATGGTGCTATAGTTGTAGCTAACTTACTTGGAAAGAAAGATCACCATCATGGTTTTGATGCTCAGAAGATGGAGTATGTTAACATGATAGAAGCTGGAATTATTGACCCAACTAAAGTGGTTCGTACTGCTTTACAAGATGCATCATCTGTTTCAGGTCTGATTCTAACGACAGAAGCTATTGTAACTTCTAAGCCTGAAGAGAAATCATCTGAGCCTGCTATGCCAGCAGGAATGGGTGGCGGAATGGGCCCAATGGGAGGAATGGGAGGATTCTAATTTCTCTATAGCTTATATAATAATAGAAGAGGAGCCTTTTATGGCTCCTTTTTTTTATTCTTCCTAACCTGTTACATGATGATAAGATTAATAGAATATTAATATTATCATACTTCATTAGGGTTTAATTAGTGAGTTTTTAATAAAATGTAATATAAGTTAAATATATTGTGTTTTGTTATGGGTAATAAAGATGAAGCGTGCTATGATCATCCTACTCCAGGTGTTCAATATTCAGAACCTGTGAAAGAGAGATGTTATGAAACTTATATAGCCCCAGATAATATAAATCAGAATTGTGCAATGTGGGAGTATGATCACTCTGAGGGTGTTTATATTACTTCTATGACTGTCAGGAGAATAACCTATGTTGCTACCCCATTTATTCTGATGTATCTTACTTTTCAATTAACTACATCAGCATTTGCAACTGTTCTTTTTGGTCAAGGCCCTGTTGCAAGTGTAGCATCTTTAGGTATTACACTATCTGTTCCACTTATATCTTTTAAAACTAAATTTATTCTAGAACTAAATGACTATATCTTCTATGAAATATTTGGAAGAGATGAGATACTTGAGGACACAAAATTACTCAATAGATTGATTTCTAATTTTGATTTTTTTAGTTCCTATTCAGGAACAGAGGCAGGAGATTTAGAGCATAACGGAGATCTTCTTTAACACCTGAGATGTTAAAGAAGATCTCAAGTTATATTATCTTCTATTTCCA
>JAHZKS010000009.1 GCA_022600235.1 Alphaproteobacteria bacterium
TATGTTGGTCGTGTTCTATGTCCCACTGGTATGCTTCTACATCATAGTACGCACCCGTTTCTTCACTGAATTCACCTAAGATATATTCACGATTTGCGCTTACAAAAGCCATAGCATCACTATTCATACCTTTGGTAAGCTTGTTAATACCAGGTATCATCTTCATAACTCCAGACAAACCACCCATCTTCTTCAAACCCTTCAGCTGATCAGCAAGACTATCCATATCAAACTGACCTTTCTCAAGTTTCTTCATCAACTTTTCTGAAGATTCTTTGTCAGCAGTCTCCTGAGCTTTCTCAACAAGAGAGACCACATCACCCATACCTAATATTCTAGAAGCTATTCTGTCTGGAGCAAAATTCTCAAAATCCTCCACTTTCTCACCAGTAGCCAAGAACTTCACAGGACATTTTGCAATGTAACTCATACTTAAAGCAGCACCACCTCTAGCATCACTATCTACTCTTGTAAGTATAATTCCTGTGATCCCCACATTGGAGTTAAACTCTTGCGCAATATTCACAGAATCTTGACCAGTTATTGCGTCTGCCACTAACATTGTCTCAACAGGCTTTGAAAGCTTTTTCACATCTTTTAATTCTTGCATTAAAGCCTCATCAACATGCTGCCTACCAGCAGTATCAAGAATCAACACATCGTGAAATTTACTCTCTTTCAAAGCTCTTTTTGTAATATCTAAAGGCTTCTGTTTCTCGATAGTCTCAAGAACATCAATGTCATTCTGCTCTGCTAATACTTGCAACTGCTTTTGAGCTGCTGGCCTGTAAACATCTAAAGATGCTATCAAAACTTTTTTACCTTCTTTTTTCAGCTTCAGAGCTAACTTCGCTGTAGTTGTAGTTTTACCAGAACCTTGCAAACCAGCCATCAGAATTACAGCAGGCGGCGCAACGGATAGATTTAAATCATGATTTTCTAATGTCAGAATTTCCTCTATAGAATCCTGTACTATCTTAATAACCATTTGACCCGGAGACACGCTTTTTACAACCTTCTCTCCAGACGCTTCTTCTTTTATCTTAGCTATAAGGTATTTAATAACCGGAAGAGCAACATCTGCTTCGATTAATGCTATACGTATCTCACGCATTGCTGAATCTATGTCTTCTTCTCTCAAATAACCTGTGCTGGTAAGCTTATCAAATACCTTGCCGAGGCTTTCTGTTAACTTGCTAAACATCAACTAAATTTTCATATATTGATTTTCTGTTTTTATAAAATATGATATTAAGCACTATTTGTCCAAAATTTATTAAATCATTAGGTTTTTATTATGAAGATAGCATGCGTTTTTCCAGGCCAAGGATCTCAAAAAGTAGGAATGTGCAAAGAATTATACGATAATTCATCAGTTGCCAAAGAAATATTTGAAGAAGTAGACGAAGCTCTAGGCCAAAATCTGTCTAAGATCATATTTGATGGCCCGAGTGACGACCTAACTTTAACTGCAAATACACAACCAGCATTAATGGTCACTTCAATAGCAATCCTAAGAACACTAGAGAAAGAATTTGGCAAACAAATACATGAATTTTGTGATTACGTAGCTGGTCACTCTCTAGGAGAATTCACAGCCCTAACAGCGACAGGATCTATAAAATTAAGCGACTGCGCAAAAATATTACGCATACGTGGACAAGCAATGCAAGATGCTGTTCCTTTTGGGAAAGGCGCTATGTTTGCATTACTAGGTGCAAATATTGATATTGCTCAAGATATTGCGAAAGAAGCAAGCACTGTCGGAATATGCCAAGTTGCAAACGATAACGCCCCTGCTCAACAAGTATTAAGCGGCGAAGCAGAAGCGATAGACAAAGCTATAGAAATAGCATCCGCAAAAGGATACAAAGCGATCAAGTTAAATGTAAGCGCACCTTTCCATTCTGATATGATGAAACCTGCTCAAGAAAAACTTGGCGAAGCTTTAGAAAATATTGAAATCTCTAAACCTCGCGTAGACTTAATAGCTAATGTTACAGCTGATATTATAGCTCATGCAGATATCAAAAATAGTCTAATAACTCAGGTAACTGGAATGGTAAGATGGAATGATTCCATGGCTAAACTCAAAGAGCTCTCTGTTGATACTGTAGCTGAGCTAGGCCCAGGGAAAGTATATACTAATTTACTAAAAAGAATTGATACATCTATGGCAGCATCAGCAGTAAATGACATAGAAAGTATAAACCATTTTATTAATACTATTGCTGCAACAAATAATTAGTTGTATCATCATACTGTAAATATAAATTTGATATTAGTTTTATGGCCATATCCCTACACATCCCCGAAAATACTATTTTAAAACCAACCATTACCGTATTTGGAGTTGGAGGAGCTGGAGGAAATGCTGTTAACAATATGATTACATCAAATCTACAAGGAGTAAGATTTGTAGCAGCAAATACAGATGCACAATCGTTAGAGCATTCTAAGGCCGATCATAAAATACAGCTTGGTGCAAAAATCACTAAAGGATTAGGAGCCGGCGCTAATCCGCAAGTTGGAGCTGCCGCTGCAGAAGAAACAGTAAATGAAATATCTCAACATATTGAAGATAGTAACATGGTTTTCATTACCGCTGGAATGGGCGGTGGTACAGGAACCGGAGCTGCACCGATTATAGCAAAAATAGCTAAAGACAAAGGCATTCTAACAATTGGCGTGATAACAAAGCCATTCAATTTTGAAGGAGCTCACAGAATGAAGCTCGCCGAAAAAGGAATGAAAGAGCTAGCTAAATATGTTGATACATTGATTATCATTCCTAACCAAAACCTATTTAAGATTGCTAGCGAATCTACTACTTTCACAGATGCATTTAAATTAGCAGATGATGTTTTATATTCTGGCGTTAGAGGAATTACCGACCTGATGATTATGCCAGGATTGATTAACCTAGACTTCGCCGACATACAAACAGCCATGAGCGAAATGGGTAAAGCTATGATGGGAAGTGGCGAAGCAACGGGCGAAAATAGAGCTGTCGAAGCTGCTGAAGCCGCTATATCTAACCCACTCTTAGAGCATTCTTCAATGAAAGGAGCAAAAGGTGTATTGATCAATATCACTGGTGGAAAAGATATGACTCTGTTTGAGGTTGATGAAGCTGCAAACAGAATTAGAGAAGAAATAGAAAACGAAGAAGCAAATATTATATTCGGTTCAACATACAGCGATGACCTAGAAGGTAGAATGCGCGTGTCTGTTGTTGCAACAGGGATTGAATCTTCTGACTATAAAATACAAGATTTCATACATGATGAGAATGACATTGAAGCCGAAGATGAAAATGCAGAAATGGAATCTGATGAGTTCTCCGATGAAAGCTTAGAAATAGAACATAGCAAACAATCTTCAGGTAACTTTTTAACAAACTTCTTCAAGAAAATGATGGGCAATGATGCTCACAAATCTAACTTAGAAGAAGTCCTAGACAATGAAGAAAATAATTCTAAACTAGATGAAGATATATACAATAAACCAGCTTTCTTAAGAAACAAAGAAGAAGAAAA
>JAHZKS010000071.1 GCA_022600235.1 Alphaproteobacteria bacterium
GCTGATGAATTAAAAAATATGATCGAAGAAGGTGGGATAGAATCTTTAGAAAAAGTTACATGGAAAGGTTTTTTAGATGACTCTTTTAAAAAAATGCTGAATATTATTGATTATGTTCATACAGCTATATCGGAAATTGTTTCTCATGCAATAGGAGGGTTTGTTGTGGGAACTATGGTTACTCAGCCAGAGCCAGGAGGATATGATGATGTAGAAAAAAGTGTGAAGAATGGTATAATTGGTGCAATGTGTGGTGCAGCTTACGCTACAATGGCTGGTGCTGGTGGCCTGTATGGAATGAGTACTTTTAAAGAAACAGAATACTTACATTCCATTTCTCAACTAATTGAAGAAAAGACACAAGAGTTGTTTAGCAATATTAAAGAACAACAATTAAAACCAGGAAAAGTATCTCAAGTAGACTGGGATAAATCTTCAAAAGAAAGAGAAAGTGCAATTAAAGAAAAGTTAAGTGGTAATATAGCTAGGAAAAAAAGTTTTGTTGATAGATTCTTAGGCAGAAATAAAAAGGGTCCAAACAGACAAAGATAAGAGTTTTAACTCTTATCTTTGTCTACGCTCATATCTGGTGCGTCTATAGCTTTCATTCCTACGACGTTGTATCCTGCGTCAACATAAATTGTTTGACCTGTAGTTCCAGAGCTCATATCACTTAGTAAGAAAAGTGCAGAGTTTCCAACTTCTTCAGTAGTCACAGTTCTTTTTAGCGGAGAGTTATATTCATTCCATTTAAGTATATATCTGAAATCTCCTATTCCTGATGCTGCTAGTGTTTTTATAGGTCCAGCTGATATTGCATTTACCCTAATATTTTTAGACCCCATATCAACAGACAGATATTTCACGCTTGTTTCTAGAGCAGATTTTGCTATTCCCATTACGTTATAGTTAGGCAATACCTTTTGAGCTCCGTAGTATGTCATGGTGATCATGCTACCACCATCTTTCATGAGTTTTGCAGCTCTTCTAGCTACAGAAGTGAACGAGTAACAAGAAATATTCATAGTTAGAGCAAAATTATCTAATGATGTATCTGCATACATTCCTTTTAGCTCATTCTTATCTGAAAAACCTATAGAATGAACTAAGAAGTCTATTTTGCCCCATTTCTTTTCAATATCACTAAATAACCTATCAATACTTTCTTCTTTTGTTACATCGCATTCATAACACATAGAAGAAGAATTTGTCTCTTCTGCTAAAGGTATAACTCTTTTCTTAATTATATCTCCTTGGTATGTATAGGCTAGGTCTGCTCCATTAGCATGCGCGGCTTTTGCGATACCCCATGCTATTGACTTACTATTGGCAACTCCCATAATAAGGCCTTTTTTGCCTTTAAGCAGCTCTCCACTAATGATTTTTGTGTAATCTGTCATATCACTAAATAAATTCAAAATATTTATTAAGACTATACAAAAATGGTAGAAAGTAAATAGTGATCATTTATAAAATTCTTTGCTCCATCTGCGATGAACCCAGAACCATTGAGATGGGTCTTTTTTTATCCAATCTTCAATTTTTTTATTCATTATTTTTGTAAGTTCTAACTCTTTGTCTTTTATATTCTTTTTGTCTTTTAGTAGTTGTGTTACACTGTAGGGACCTTCTAAATATACTTTAAAATTTGCTCCTGTAGTTCTAACGCTATAACCAAACAAGATAGGTAAGTCAAACTTCAGAGCTAGTTTCATTGGTGCACTAGGAGTCATAGCTGGTTTGCCAAAAAAATCTACGCTAAGACCTTGGTTAAGCTTTTGGTCTGGAAGAAAGCAAATAAAATTTTTCTTTTTTATGGATTCAATAATTTCTTTTATTCCTTTATTCCCTTTTGGTATGTTATTGAATCGCTTATCTTTCCAGGAGAGATACATTTGATTTACTAAAGGATTATTTGCATCTCTATAAACGATAGAAATTTTATCGCTGTATCTAAGCGTAGTGTGGGCAGCTGTTTCCCAGTTTCCAAAATGACCAGATATACATATTGTTGCTTTATCTTTTGGAATTTTTTTTATATCTGGAGTTGTGACTATTTGAACTCTTGAATTGAATTCTTCTTCAGATAACTTATTTACATGCGGAATTTCAGCCATTGTTCTTCCTATGTTATCCCACATATTTGTGATTATCTTATCGATCTCAGCATCTGGTAGTTGTGGGAAAACAAATTTTAGGTTCTTCCTTGCTATTTGTGTAGCTTGAGTAAAACGTGATATAAAGCGTGCTATGACACCACCCATCTTCGAAGCAGCATCTATGCCAATGATTTTTATAATCAAATATAATATATATACAAATAAATACTCAATTATGTAGAGAATCTTTTTCATAGTATGTCTAATATAGATTTTTGTTTCTCTGGTTCCAACTCTATTACTAGGCATGTAATATCTTTATGATATTGCTTTGGTATTTTGATTAAATCTTTTTCAGTTGTGATCAATCTAGAATTCATATTATTAGCTTGTTTTACCAGATTATCTATCTCTTTTTCATTATATAAATGATGGTCTGGAAATTCTATCTTATCTTTCATTGTAATATTATTCTTTTTTAGTGACTCAAAAAACTTTTGTGGATAGGCAATACCTGTGAAAGCTAGATACTTTTCAATAGTTTTCTTTGTTCTCAATATTTTGAATTGAGGAAGTAATGTTATTATAGATTTCCCTTGAACTTGTGAGGATATACTACATTTATCTTCTCCAATCATGAATATAGCATTTACTTTTTTTAGTGCATGTTTTAATGGTTCACGCAATGGTCCGGCGGGTAGCATCATATTATTTCCAACTCCTATTGTGCCGTCTATTACTAGTATTGAAATATCTTTGTAAAATTTATTATTTTGCAGACCATCATCTGTAATAATATAGTCATAGGATCCTTTGTTTGCGGCAGAAACTGCATCGATAATATTTTTTGCAACAAATGTATCTGCTATTTTAGAAAGTAATATAGACTCTTCTACTACCTCAGGAGGGCAATGAGAAGATGATACCTTAGTTGGGTTCTTTATAGTAGATAGGTAATTTTTACATGCATATGCAATTTTATATCCACGTTCTTTCAATATCTTTCCTACCATTATAGATGATGGAGTTTTTCCAGCTCCTCCAGCTATAGCATTGCCTATACATATAATCTTAGTATCAATTTTTTTTTGTGATTCAAAGTAAGATTTAATAGAAGATATAGTCCAATATAGTAAAGATAATGGCCATAAGGAAATAGATATAATGTTTTTTGACTGCCAGAATTTTGGAGTTTTTATCATTTCAGATATTGTTTAATTTTGAGCATTGTATCTTTTAGTATATTTTTTTTAGTATTGATAAAAGTTAGAGCGTTATATACATATCTCTTATGAGTTTCCTTGTTGCTCAGTAGAGAATGTATGGCTCTAGAGCATTCTTTTCTATTTTTTACAAATATTGCTGCTTTGTATTTCTTAAATTCACCGCATATCTCTCTAAATCCTGATATATAAGGTCCCATAATAATAGCAGATTTTAGTTTTGCTGCTTCTATGGGGTTATGTCCTCCTATATTAACAAAGCTGCCGCAAATTACTGATATAGGTGCTATTCTAAATAATGTTCCTAATTCTCCTATGGTATCTGCTATATAAAATTCAGTATCATTTTTAATCTCAGTTCTTTTTGATCTGACAGAGATATTATAATTATATTTCTTCAGCAGCGATACAATAGATTCTGATCTATTAGGGTGTCTTGGGGCTATAATGATAATCAAGGATTTGTGTTTTTCTTTTAGTCGTTCATAAACATCAATAATCACTTTTTCTTCGCCGGGGTGAGAGCTAGCAAAAAGAATTGGTGTCCTATTTTTTAATGAAGATTTTAATGAAGATAGTTTTGTATCAATAGTAGGGAGTGGCGGTACAGTGTATTTTAGGTTGCCAGTATAATGTAAATTTTTTACACCCAATTTCTTAAGGCGGTTATATGTTTGGGAGCTCTGAGGTAAGAATAATGTAAATAGAGAAGATATTTCTTTAAATATAGTGTCTAGTTTGGTCCATCTTTTGTAAGAAGTATCAGATATTTTTGTATTTAAAGAGATAAGTTTTGAGCATTTTGAAGTTTCGTACAGTATACAAGGCCAAAATTCAGACTCTAAAAAGATTGTAAGCTTTGGTTTCCAGTGATTTAAGAAATTCTTTATAGCGAAGTAATTCTCTGTAGGAGCGTATTGGTGTATTGCATTTTTAGGAAGCTTATTTTTTACTAATTTTCCAGATGTTATAGTGCCAGATGTGAATATGATAAAATATTTTGCATTATCTTTAAATAAATTCAAGAAAGGAAGCACTGAAACAGATTCACCAACGCTAGCAGCATGAATCCATATAACGGTTCTCTTAGGGCGTCTTCTTTTCGATAATCCAAATCTTTCTTTTATTCTGCTCTTATCTTCTTTGCCCTGTATAATCCTGAAGAATAAAAATAGTATTATTA
>JAHZKS010000072.1 GCA_022600235.1 Alphaproteobacteria bacterium
CCAGATTCTTTAATAACAAGCGAAGATGTTGTTCTCGCATGTGATATACCGGTGAATAACGCAGAGGATAATAGTAATAAGACTAAGAGTTTTGAAAAATACTTTCTCATAAACTTTACCTTAAAGTTATATAATAATGATACGCGGTAAATATTGAGAAAAGATTAATTTATACGAGGTTTTATTGTTTCGCTTAATATATCTGAATCTGTTTCTGAGGAAGAAGAACCTATATTTACAATCCAAGATTTTGCTCCAGAATACATTTTTGAAAATAAACCAGCTTCTAGTACGTCTCCCTTAGTGCATACATCAAATTTCTTTGGCTCTTTGTTAGGTATCTTTACCTCTATTATTCCTACTTTTCTATTTTTCTGTATAGGTGCAGCTAGTTCGCGTTGATAGTTTACAACAGCTTGTACCTGATTTTTTTGCTCTACAGGAACAGTGAATACAAGATTTTGTTCGCACACTAAACCAATTGTATCAGATTTTCCACTCTGTACTTTGACGGATGCTATTTCTTCATTCTTTCTTGCTATAACAACATTTGTAAAATTTAGAAATCCATATTGTAATAATTTTTGTGTCTCTCTTGCTCTTTCGTTTTCACTATTTAATCCGTTAACTATCGCTATAAGTCTTCGGTCTCCTTGCTTAGCAGAAGCTGCAATTCCATAGCCGGCAGCGTTTGTGTGTCCAGTTTTTAGTCCATCGACACCTATGTGGCTACTTATCAGAACATTACGATTTCTTTGTTTGATCCTATTATATGTAAATGTTTCTTGTGAGAAATAGTCATAATATTCAGGAAAGTCATTTATTATCTTTTGTGATAAGATTCCTAGATCTTCGGCTGTCATATAATGATTCTCGTTTGGCAAACCAGTTGAATTAGTGAAGTGGCTGTTATAGAGTCCTATCTGTTTTGCTACTGCATTCATTCTTGCTACAAATGCTTCTTCGCTTCCTGCTATTGCTTCAGCTAGGGCTATAGAAGCATCATTACCAGATTGTATGATTATTCCTTTCAATAAATTATCTATGGTAACATTTTTGTTTAAAGGTAAAAACATTCTAGATCCACCTTTGGACCAAGCATTTTTGCTTACTTTAACTTTGTCATTTAATTGTATTGCTCCATTTTTTATCTGTTGAAAGGCCACATAGGTGGTCATCAATTTGCTCATAGAAGATGGTGCCATTCTTTTTTTTGAATTTTTTTGATAAAGAACTTCATTGGTATCAGCATCAATTAGTAACGCATAGTTTGCTTTTGATGATATTGCGAATGAATTAATTCCAAAGGATAAAATTGTAAAAAATAATATAAGATTCTTTATTTTCATAACTTAGTGTGCCAATTTTTGTTTATAAGGAGATTTTGAGAGATTTAGTTTTTTATGTAGCTTTGCTGTTGCACTAGGTAAAAGCTTTACGTTTACCCTGGCGACACCTTTCTTCTTAATGCCAAGAAGCTCAGCTGCTCTTTCGGATAAATCTATTATTCTACCTCGTTTATTTCGTGCGAAAGGTCCTCTGTCATTAACCCTCACAATAATAGATTTTTTATTATTTAAATTGGTTACCTTCACTAAACTCGGTAATGGCAAAGTATTATGGGCTGCTGTTAAGCGCCTTTGATTGAAAGTTTCTCCATTGGCTGTAACTTTTCCATGGAATCCAGGTCCATACCAAGAAGCGAGGCCAGTTTTATTATATGTTTGAACTGCCTTAGGGTAGTATTTAACTCTATTGATTTTATAAGGCTTACCTACTTTATAATGACCTTTGTAGTTTGCATCATCATCATAAATAGCATAGCACCCGTGTAGAGATGTGCTTAGTAGCAATATTGTGAATATAGTTAAAATTTTATTCATTATTTCTTGGTAAGAACATTGATACACACGCATTATAGTCTTATATACACATTATGTCAAAACGTGAAAAAAACCTTGCTAATATAGGGGTTTTATGATATAAAACTGTTCAGCTAAAGTTAATTTTGGGTACAAAATGACAAATGCATATCTACCATCAGTTTCTAGTGAACAAGGTCTTAACTCTTATATTAAGCAAGTTAATACCTATAAGATGCTTTCGCAAGAAGAAGAACAGATGCTTGCTAGGAGAGTTTCTGAAGAGCAAGATTCTGAGGCTGCGCATGTTTTGATCACAAGCCATTTGAGGTTAGT
Organism: Alphaproteobacteria bacterium; assembly: GCA_022600235.1. Taxonomy (GTDB): domain Bacteria; phylum Pseudomonadota; class Alphaproteobacteria; order Rickettsiales; family JABSSG01; genus JAHZKS01. Next base: position 2,199 of record JAHZKS010000072.1, read on the forward strand.
TGTTAAAGTGGCTATGGGTATGAGAAACTACGGACTTTCAATGATGGACCTCATTTCTGAAGGTAACATTGGTTTAATGCATGCTGTTAAAAAGTTCAACCCAGATTTAGGTCATAGGCTTTCAACATATGCAATGTGGTGGATTAAGGCAGCTATGCAAGAATTTGTAGTGAAATCTTGGTCTTTAGTGAAGATTGGTACAACAGCTGCACAAAAGAAATTATTCTTTAACTTAAATAAAATAAAGAACAAAATTAGAAGTGTCCATGGAGGATCTACACTTAGCCTATCTAAGAAAGATGTAACTCAAGTAGCTCAGGAGCTGAATGTTTCTGAAAAAGATGTTCAAGAAATGGAGCAAAGAGTAGGAAAAGATATCTCTCTTGATACTCCGGTGGATGCAGAGAATGATAATGGAAGCACAATGATTGAAGGATTAGCTGACTATTCTCAAAGTCATGAAGAAGCGCTATCTGAGGATAGTGACTTAGATCATAAAAGAAAAATATTTCTTGAAGCAACAGCTTCTTTAAATGAAAGGGAAAAATATATAATTTCAGCACGAAACTTACGTGATGCGCCTGAAACTCTTGAAGATTTAAGTCAAAAATTTGGTGTCTCAAGAGAAAGAGTAAGGCAAATTGAAGCAAGAGCAATGGAAAAAATCAAGGACTATTGCTTATCCACAACTAAAGTTATCACTCAACATTAACTTTATTCATAAACATTAGGCTCTGTAATATTCCCAGCCATGCTATCGTGCTGTAGTGGATCTGTATCCAATGGTGCAGAATTGTCTTGGGGAAAAGCATCTATCTCTGTTGCGCCAGCACCAATAGCAAGTGTTGTTAAAGCAATAGCAAAGAAGCTAGGTGTTACAAATACAAATGACGTTAGCATAACTAAAGCTGTCCAAGCAGATGAAGCAAGGGTAGCGTAATATTTTCTAGCATCTGGTGTTTGTATTCCTATGCTATCTCCTGCAATATGTAATTGAGCTACAATCATAATGACTCTCTTATTTTATTTATGATATTTGGAGTATAAGAAATAATTTTGTTGGCGCAAGGTTCGCTCAAAATTTTCTATTATTACAAGATATTAAATTTCATAACATGCTACATCTGTTGCATTTCCTGGCATATCATCTGGATGTAGTGGAAGGTCTATTTCTAGATCATTATGTAAAGTATCACAAGAAACATCTATCTCCGTAGCTCCTGCTCCAACCGCAAGTGCTGTTAGAAAAATTCCTAATTTACTTTGGTGTGCATTAAGACAGTATGAAATAGCTAAAGTAGTCAATGTTATTACTGATGTACAAAAAGATGCGCAATGTTCAGTCTGGATAACAGATTCTTTTGGTAAAGTTATTCCTGAATTATGCTTTTTAAGTTGGCAATGTGCTTCTCCTACGAACATTTATTTCTCTATTTTAATTGCTATGATAAGTGGAGAATACGAAATAATTTATTTGATGCAAGGTTTTCTTGTGGAAAACATTAGAAATTATTATTTTGATAAGATGTCTAGTATTGTGAGTAGTCCAGCGAAATAAATTACTATCGTAAAAATTGAAGCTAAGATATCATCAAACATTATTCCTAGTCCTCCAGATATTCTTTTCTCAAAATATTTTATAGGCCAGGGTTTGATAATATCAAAAATTCTAAAAAGCACTACGTTGCTGGTAACTGCTACGAGAAATACTAAATCATAATATACTGTTACAGTATTTGTAAGGTTGTTTAGTATTAACGAGAAGGTTACAGGTATGGTAACAAACAAGCATAATGTTTGGGCTACTATTTCATCTATTATAATTTCTTGAGGGTCAGATTTTTTAGTTTCTATCGAGTACTGATCAGAAGAATAAACAC
>JAHZKS010000073.1 GCA_022600235.1 Alphaproteobacteria bacterium
GATATAAGCAAAATAAATCTTTAGTTAGAGGTTTAGATTACTATGCTCATACGGTATTTGAATTTACAACAAATGAACTAGGTGCTCAAGGTACTGTGCTTGCTGGTGGTCGTTATGATAAACTAATTAAACAAATGGGTGGTGATGATATACCTGCTGTTGGTTTTGCCGCTGGTATAGAAAGGCTAATGGAATTGTCTAAAAAATGCATTTCTAAGGATAAACCAGTGAGTATTTTTGTTCTCGATGAAGAATGTGCAAATAAAGGATTGAAGTTGGCTTTAGATATTAGGAATAAGGGCATTAGAGCAGAATTAGATGTTGTAAAGAATATGAACAAATCTATGAAGAAGGCTCTGAATTCTGATGCCAAGTTTATTATTTTTATAGGTAAAGAAGAGTCCAATAAAAATATGTATAAGATTAAAGATCTAGATTCGAGAAAAGAGGAGATGTTTAATCTCGATCAATTATTAAATAAGATTACATCTTATGAGTTTTGAAGCAAAGCTAGATAAAATTATAGAGAAGCATTCTTCTATACAAGGTAAATTAGTTAATTCACAGAATATTAGTGGAAAAGAGTATGTTGAATTGACTAAATCTTTGTCTGAGTTAGAAGATATATCCGCTCAGATAAAAGAATATAAAAAAATGTTATCAGAAAAAAAGGATCTAGAAAGTATTCTTTCTGATTCTTCTGCTGATAAAGACATGTTAGATATGGCAGAAGAAGAACTTAGAGATCTCAAAAAAATGCTTGAAGAAAAAGAGATAGATCTAAAGGTTGCTCTTTTACCAAAAGATGAAGCTGATTCAAAGAATGCTATTATTGAGGTGAGGGCAGGTACTGGTGGTGATGAGGCTGCATTATTTGCCTCTCAACTTTTTTCTATGTATATGAGATATGCTGACAATAATAATTGGAAGTTTGAGATCTTATCTATTTCGGAAACTGGAATTGGTGGTTACAAGGAAGCAACTGGTATAATTACAGGAAAAAATGTATTTGCTAAGTTAAAATTTGAATCTGGAGTGCATAGAGTTCAGAGAGTTCCAGAAACTGAGTCTAGTGGTAGAGTGCATACTTCTGCGGCAACTGTAGCTATCCTTCCTGAAGCTGAAGACGTAGATGTGCATATAGAAGAAAAGGATCTACGTATAGATGTTTTTAGAGCTAGCGGCGCGGGTGGTCAGCATGTTAATACCACAGAAAGTGCTGTGCGTATTGTTCATATTCCAACAGGCATTACTGTACAGCAACAAGACGAAAAGTCGCAGCATAAGAATAAGGCTAAAGCTATGAAGATACTAAAATCTCGCCTGTATGATCATGAAAGAGCAATGAAAGATGCTGAAAGGTCTGCTGAAAGAAAAGACCAAATTAAGTCTGGAGATAGATCAGATAGAATTAGGACATATAATTTTCCACAAGGTCGTGTTACAGATCATCGCATAAATTTAACTCTGTATAAAATTGATGAGATTACTCAAGAGGGTAAGCTACAAGAAATTATAGATGCCTTAATATCTAATGATGAAGCAGAGAGATTATCTGATAATTCTTAGTAAAACCTATTTGTTGCTTCGGAACAATAAATATTAGCAATCCGTTAACTTCCTATAACAAAAATATCATATATTATATTTTTCTTTTTTCTTTTTAATGCGTTTGTTAATTAGAATGTAACAATTGATATATCTTTTAGGGTATGATGTTGTTATGTAGATAATTATTTGTGGTGCTTTAGTATGTGTTCATTCTCTCGTGTTGATTCTTATTCTTTGGGGCTAAGTTTGTCTTATATTTTCAATGGTACACCAATAGAAAAGGATCAATTATTAGACGTTAATGTGACTAAGTTAAATGATTCTATTTCTAAAGAAACTTTGCTTTTATTTGATCAACTTCCAAATATTCCTGATGGGAATGAATTGTTGAAACAAATATTAAGGTTTGAAACTAGTGTCCAAGTATCTGCTTTTGAAGAATTAATAAAGAGAGAATATGATGAAGATGAACTTGATTTGGTTGAAAGTGCTCTTGAATTTGGTGAACAAGTGCATTTAGACGCACTTAAAGCATCTCCTATTTCTCCTAGGGAAGCATTAATGTTTAATAGTGATATTCAAGTTGAAGCTTTGCGCTTTGATATGAATGTTCAGGATGCATTAATGTTTCAAAATATATACCAAATTGAAGCTTTGAGGTTGGTTTATAAATTTGAGTATGAATTAGGTCTAGATGCTCCTTACATATCTATAAAAGACATTCTAAGGTTTTCAAATGATGATCAAATTCAAGCATTTGCAAGTGGACTTCTGTTAGAAGAGGCTTTGGAACTTTAAGTCTCCAATTCTAATTTGAGTCTAGTGAGTGAAGATAGTCACTCGGATAAATTCTAATTAACATTTACATATCTATAAGAAGTTCGGCTTATTTCAAGGCAAACTCCTTTGTCAAAAGCTTAATATCCATTAACTATTTAGTTGCGAAAGGTGGGGTTATATGCTACTATAAGTTTTTAATTTTTATTAGTAAGTATGAGTGACTTTAATAAGTTAGTTGAGAGTTTGTATTCTATTGGGTATAAGAATCCGGAGGGTTTAAGCCTTATTTCTAAATTATACTCAATCAAACCTGTTACAGGTGTAGATAGCCTTGTAGAGCTTGCATCTAATAAAAATTTTCTTGATAGTTTAACTCA
>JAHZKS010000074.1 GCA_022600235.1 Alphaproteobacteria bacterium
TAGCAGTAGAAAAATTAAGAAGTTTTATTGAGAGAGTAGAAAGGTTAGAAGATCAGAAAGCTGCTGTGCTTGAAGATATAGGTGAAGTATATAAAGAAGCAAAATTCCATGGGTTTGATACTAGCATAATGAGAAAAGTGGTAAAAATGAGATCTATGGATTCTGGGAAGCTACAAGAACAAGAGCAACTGCTGGATTTATATAAAGAAGCTTTGGGCTTATAAATTGCTTTATGTGAAATTGCTGACGTGGTGTAAGAATACTAGTTGGTCTAGTTTGTGCTTTATATCTTTCATCTCTTGCTTTAATTGAAGTATTATGGATTTTGATAATTTATGTCTATAAGCTAACTCAATTTCAGACTCAAGATTTATATATTGCAAAAGCAATCTGTCATAGCTATTTTCATCAAGCATAGAACTTCAAGTTGTTTTTTTCTTTGAAATACAAATAACAATCTTTTTTTATTATTTCAATCAAAAGTTGTAAAAAAAATAAAAAAGTTATTATTTTATTTGTTGTCACAAAGTTACAGTTTTTTTCTAAAACATATTTGATCTATGTAATCGTATAGACTTTAATTGAGGTGAAGTGTTATAATTAACCTTATAGGTTCTTAGGTTAACCTAAGAGTTAGCAATTTTAAAAAATAGAGGTTTATATGAAGGGTTCTGATTTAGATTTATCAAAGAAAGTGAGTTTTATATTCTGCTTATTTGCTTTGGTTGCAATTATTTTTCCAAATATTGCTCATGCTGCGGCTGACGATTCTGGTATTACACAAGTATTATGTAATGTAGTAAATCAGCTTCAAGGGGGTATTGGTAAAGCTATAGCTACTATTGCTATAATAGTTTTAGGCGTAGGACTATTTATGGGTAAATTATCTTGGCCTTTAGCGGTTGCTACTGCAATAGGTATTGGTATGATTTTTGGTGCTGCAAGTATAGTTGACTGGGTGTCATCAGGTACAGACAATGATCCAAATGCTGTCTCTTGTAGCTAACTAATTGTTAGATGAAAAATAAAAAGGCACCTTTGAGGTGCCTTTTTTATTGAGGAGTCTCTTGGTTATGCTATTATATTGCAGCATTTTATAAATAAAGCCATGAGATCTAAGTCTAATATTTTAGTCAAATCTGTTTTAGGGATTGGAATTATTGCAATAGTTTCATCTCTTGTGATTATGCTTACTATGACACCTACTCCTAAAATAAAAGCAAGCAAAGAAAAGAATGTTGGAATTATAAACAAAAACTCTGATATGGGAGGTGACTTTGTACTGACTGATTCTAATGGTAATGATTTTAACTCTAAATCTTTAAGAGGAAAGTTATTGCTTATTTATTTTGGCTTCACTTATTGTCCAGATATATGTCCATCTAGTTTGTTTGAAATGACTAGAGCTATGGAAGAGGTAAGAAAATATGGTGATTTTGTTCAGCCAATTTTTATTACTATAGATCCAGTGCGTGATACTGCAAAGCAGCTTAAAGGGTACTTTGATGGTTTTGATAAGAGTATTCTTGCTTTGACTGGTAATGAAAAAGAAATTGATAAGGTGGCAAAGAGTTTTAGAGTTTATTATTCAAAAGCTATTGACGGAAAAGAAAATACAAGTAATTACTTAATTAATCATTCTTCTTTTTATTATCTTGTTGGGAAGAATGGCAAGTTGATTAAATATTATGCTCCAGGATCAGATGGTAAGGATATCGGTTTAGATGTGATAAAATATTTTAATTCTTAAATATATGCTTGAACCTTGTATGACAGGTTTGTTATGTATGTTTGCGTCTTCGTATAATGGATATATGGACTCACTCTGCATAAATTCTCAAGAAGTAATGGAGTTACTCGATATTAGTGGTTCTAATATTCCTCATAAATATATTGAAGAAAAATGTGATTCAACTCTTTTATATGATGCTCAAGACTGGCTTGTAAAAGAGACTCAAGAAAAATTTTTTGTTAGAAAAGGAGAAAGACATGTTTCTGATACTCCTGAGTGGGTAAAAGATAATAAAGAAAAGATTTTTATTTCAGCAACAAGTGTTTTTGATGCGATATTATCTGAGAAAAAACCTATTAATAAAGAATTTGATTGTGTTGCTATATTAGGTTCATCTAGAAAAGAATCAGAGAAGCGTATTGATTACACTTTAGATCTTATAAAGAGCGGTTTGCAATTTAACGAATTATATTTGCTTACAGGTGAAAGGAAGATATGGAATGGAGAACTTACAGAAGATGAAAAGAAAGAGATTAAAGAATCAAAAATAGGTTTAGATCAAAATATTTATGAAACAGATATGATGCGATATCTGTTTAATGCTAAATCTGACTTAGATGCAAAAATAATCGACACAAAGCCTTGTAATAATAAAGAGGGTTCAAATAAAGACTGTTCTAGAAATAGGCCAAATACTGTAGATACTATTGAAGCGTTCTTAGACCAGAAATATTGCACTAGTGTTGCTTTTATTTCAAGAGCTCCAAATATTATAGCGCAATATGAATCCGTCGCTGGCGTAATGCATGATAGATCGCCTGATATATATATTGAAGTTATAGGAGGATCTGCTAATTTAAATGAAATTCCTCAAGACAAACAAGATCGTGCTATTTATCATATATTAATGCCTTTGGCAGGTGCTTTATTTGGCAGTTATGAAAGAGTTTCAGAGAAGATCTCTGAATATAATGGGCAATGTCCTGTAGATGCTAAGATACTGAGTGGCTATAAATATAATCTATCTTACAGAAATAAAAGTTAATCAGAGAATTCTTGCATTTTCCAGAGTTTATAGTAAATACTATTTTTGTTTTTTATCAGATCAGAATGAGTTCCTTCTTCTGCAATATGTCCTTGGTCTAGTACTAATATTCTATCCATATGTTTTAGTGTAGACAGTCTATGTGCTATCGCGATAACGGTTTTTTTCTTATCTTCGATGAAGAAGTCTAAGCTTTTTTGTATTAGTTGCTCTGTGTGGCTATCTAGTGCAGAAGTAGCTTCATCTAGTACTAATATAGGGGCATTTTTCAGTATAGCTCTTGCGATTGCTATTCTCTGTCTTTGCCCACCTGATAGTTTTACTCCTCTTTCTCCTACAAGTGTTTCGTATTGTTCAGGAAGATTCATGATAAATTCATGTGTATAAGCCATTTTGCTTGCTTTGATTATATCTTCATCGGTAGAAGTAAGATTTCCATATCTTATATTTTCTTTTATAGATCTATGAAATAAAGCTGCTTCTTGAGGTATTACTGCTATGTTCTTTCTTAGCGAATCTTGCGTTATATATTCTATATCTTGTCTATCTACTAGAATCCTACCTTCTTCGGTTTTAAAATATCTAAGCAATAGATTTACTAAAGAAGATTTACCTACGCCAGATGGTCCAACCAAACCAATTTTCTCACCGGGTTTGATTGTAAGATTAAGTTCTTTAAATACAAAGATTTTATTATATCTAAAATTAATTCCTTCAAACGTTATCTCTGGTTTTTGAATTTTTAATGGTTTTGAATTTTCTTTATCGAGATTTTGTTGAGGCATTTTTAATATAGACATAGAACTTTTTAAGTCCCCCATATCCCTTGCAAAATCTTGTAACTTTATGGTTGTTTTCCATATTGATTCCGCTACAGCAAGAACTAGGCCAAATACAAAAGCAAAATCGCCTATAGATACCATGTTATTCATTCTAAGATTAATCATATAGAACAGAACAAAAGTTAGCATTAACCAGTATAGGACAGTTGTGATTACTTGTATTAAAAAATCCCATTTATAAGCTGTAACTTGTTTGGGAATAAAGTCTTTTGATATTTGTTTGTCTAAAGATTTGAATTCATACTTCCGTGATGCAAATGAAAACAAAGAAGATATGTTACTCACTTTATCAGAGATTTGTCCTATCAATGAGTGTTTACTCTCAGTTTCTATAAAGCATAATACGGTAAGTTTTTTTGATAAATAGTATATTAGAGGTACGTATATTAGACACCATATAGTAAAAAATATGCTAAGCTTTAGGCTAATTGTTGCAAGAGCAAATAAGCTTACTACGGATCTCATTAAATCTGGCATTAATCCATGATGCATATTTGCCCAGAATTTATCATAACCACTAAGTAAGCCTTTCAGCTTGCTGCTTATTGCGCCTGCAAAGTTATTCTGAAAAAAGGTGAATGAGTGGTGTTGAACATAGTCATAAGAGTTTAATAATATTGATCTCCTTACATAAGGCTCTGATTTCCATTCGGCAATAGCACTGATTCTCCATACTACTTCTAGAACTATTTGAGCTCCTAAGAAAAGTAATATAGGAAAGATAATATCTTTATAAGTAATGGTATCGCTTTGTACCATCGAATCTATAAGAAGTTTAATAGAGTAATTATATGCATAGGGATAAAACGCACTAATGATAGGAGCCATTAGCATCACTAAATAGTACCATTTATACGGTTTTATATGTTTCCATAGGAATGGTATAATAGTGTCCATTAATGCGATATTTGAGTTTATTACATCAAGGGTACTTTATTTTATACAAACTATCAACGATGATATAAAAAGAGTGGCTGGGGCGGTAGGATTCGAACCTACGCATGACGAGATCAAAACCCGTTGCCTTACCGCTTGGCTACGCCCCAAAGTGTCAGTAATGATAGTAATCTTATAGTGTGTTATATGTGTGTTGTCAAATGTCTCAAAAGTTTTTTCTATAAAATAATTACTATTAAGATGTAGATAGTATAGAATTTTTCTTTATGGCTTCTAATCCTGGCAGAGCTTTTCCTTCTAACCA
>JAHZKS010000075.1 GCA_022600235.1 Alphaproteobacteria bacterium
AGGTAAATGCTCCACCATTATCACTTTCTATCAAAAACCCTAATGGCTCTCCACCAACTAATTTATTATCAAATTCTAAGGGAGATTCCTGCTGATCATCTTGCACAATAATTTTGTGCATTTCTCCAGCTGATTTAGATATGTAACTCCATATCTGATGTTTAGATAAAATATCTTTTGAGTGCCTAGCAATTGAAAGACCACGTCCATCACGCGTTTTCTTAAGTCTATTATCGATATTAGATTTTTCTACTAATGCAGTTTTGAAACCTGCTGCCGATAACACACACGCAGCCGTCATACCGTTAATACCACCACCTACCACGATTAGATCGTAAGAATTCATCAGAGCCCGTATTTGTTAAAACTGATTTTACTTTCTATCTTCTCAAACAGATAATCTACAATACCTTCATAACTAGCAAACATTCCAAACTTTTTCTTCAACCAAGACTCCTGTTTTTTAACATGCTGGAATAAAATATCATCTCCAAATTTATCTTTCATTGCAGAATATAAGTCTCCTATCTCATCTACTAAACCAATCTCATGCCCCTTCTTACCAGACCAAAACTCACCACTAAATAATTTATTCTTTGGAATTTTAATTTTTTTTCCTCTTCTTGAAGAAACAATAGACTTAAATGCATCATGAATATCACTCTGCACACCAAGAATAACTTTTTTATCTGCATCTTTCACAGGAGCGAATGAATCATACACAGATTTTGATTCCCCTTGAGTCAGAACACGTCTCTCTATGCCAAGTTTTTTTATAGCACCAACAAAACCAAAACCTGCAGATATAACACCGATACTACCAACTATAGAACTTGTAGAAGCATACATCGCATCACCTGCGCATAATAACCAGTAGCCACCTGAAGCAGCAACATCTTCTGCAAAAGTATATACAGGAACTTTTTTCTTTTCCGAAAGGCCTCTAATATATTTGTATATTAATTCTGACTGCACCGGAGAACCCCCAGGAGAATTTACTGCTATAGCAACTGCTTTTAGATTAGATACCGAAAAAGCTTTGTCTAAATCAGACTTAACATTTTCTAAATTGATAGAAGCTTTTCTAAAATCATTCTGAGAAGATATCACACCATGTAACCTCACCACTGCAACACTATTCTTTTTTTTAAACCAACCACAAAAACATTTTGGAAGTAAGTTGACCTTTTTATTTTCTTTTTTAGTTTTTTTCATTTTCATTTACTTTGATTTTATTAACAGGGCGCCTAATTTTTAAAGATGCTTCTTTACCTTCCGAATTTACAACTCGAATCTCTCCTCTCTTTTTATCGCTAGAGCTAAATTCTAATTTAGTTTCAGCGTTTTCTGGGATCAATTCTTTTATGTTCCTCTTATTTTGTACTTCATTAGTAGTTTTTTCAAACATTTTTTGTTTGTTAATCAACTTTATATAGTCCTTGTTATACATATCTTTCTGCTTAACATATTTTTTTAACAAGTTAATATTTTTATCTTCAAGCCAATCCACTGGTCCATTAGCATAAGCAACTACTTGACCTGTAGAATCTAATACAAATGTAGTTGGAAGACTTATAACATTCATTTGATGAAATAGACGCTGCTTTTTGTCTACAAAAGCTGTTAAATTTTTTAAATTATAAGCTTTGTAAAATTCACGCACTACATTCTCACCTTTAAAATCTTCAGAAATAGGTACTACTATTACTCTATCTTTCTTAAGAAGCTTTTGTAATTTATTTAGACCTTCCATTTCTTTTGCACATCCAGAGCACCATGTAGCCCAAAAATGCAGAACTAAAACATTATCTTCTATATTTTCGAAATTAAATTTCTCACCGTTAATATCATGTATAACGGGTAGATTCACCTGTGCTGGATCTTGTTCAACAAGATCAGCAGCAATAGTCGCCCATATGGGAAACATAATTATGAATAAAAGTTTTGTTATATACCTCATAAATATTCTTTACTAAAATATTCTTTTCTATTAGCTTGCTATAAAACAATATATTGGTTCATATGAATATTCTCAAGTTTATAATGATTGCTGCGCTAATTTTTACAATCACAGGCTGTGGAAAAGAAGGACCGCTTAAAAGAATTCCTTCGAATCAGGCTAAACATCATCAAAATTAAACTTGGAGCTCTCCATTGACAAATGCGTTATAATAACTGGAAATAGATTGAGCTAATTGGTGCAAACCAAATTCTTTAGAATCTATTTGCCTAATTGGAGTTATCTCTACTGATGTTCCAGTAAAAAAAGCCCCTTCAAAATTTTTGATCTCATCTGGTTTGATTTTCCTTTCGATTACTTTTATCCCCTTTGATTTAGCTATATCTATTACAGTCCTTCTGGTAACACCATCTAAGAAACCTCCAGGCGCGGGGGTGTGTAATTCATTTTTAATAATAAAGAAAATATTAGCAGCAGTACCTTCTGCAATATACCCATCACAATCAAGCATCATTGCATCATCATAACCTTTCTTCACTGCCTCGTGTTTAGCAAGTGTATTAACAACATAAGCGCCTGAAAATTTTATATGCACAGGAAATGATCTAGGATCTGGTCTGAGCCAATTAGATGTACAAATTTTAATGCCTCTTTTTTTATAGACACTCGAATAATCACTGTGCATCTCCCACAAAGCAATAGCAAAATGTGATCTACCTCCAATAGATTCAACTGTCATGTGATCACACCCTTTCCATGCAAACATTTTCATATATGCATTTGCAAGACCCTGTTTTTTTACTAAATCTATTTTAGCCTGATTGATTTCGTTCTCTTTAAAATTAATTGCAATATCTAGAAAAGCCGCAGATTCCAATATTCTCTTGGTATGCTCTTCAGATTTAAATATTTTACCTTGATATATTCTCTCTCCCTCAAATACACAACTACCATATTGGAATCCATGATTTAAAACATGTATATTGGCACTCTGCCACTCTACAAAATTTCCATCGTACCAAATATAACCATCTCTTTTATCAAAAGGTATAGCTTCCATAATTCTATAAAATGATTATAATTCTATATATTGAGTTTTAATTAGAAAGTTTCTAATGAGAAAAAACCATCTGTTGATAGTAGATGACGACTATAGGATACGCTCATTATTGAGTCAATACCTTTCACAAAATGGGTATTTGGTAACCTCAGTATCTGACGCGAAAGAAGCGAGAGATGCTCTTGAAACATTTCAATTTGATTTAATAATTTTAGATGTATTACTACCACAGGAACTGGGAACAGAATTCGCAAAGAGTTTAAGAAAAGTCTCACATATCGCTATATTAATGCTTACAGCAATGGGGACTCCTGAGGAGCGAATCGTAGGTTTAGAGTCAGGTGCCGATGATTATATGGCCAAGCCTTTTGACCCTAAAGAACTTTTATTGAGAATTGAAAAATTATTATCACGTACAAAGCATCATTTATATAAAAGTGATAATTACATAGATTTTGGACAAGTAAAATATGATAAATCCAAAAATGCATTAATACAAAATGAAGAAATAATTCCTCTGAGTATCTCAGAGCTAAAGCTGATTACCACATTGCTACAGAAAAAAGGAGAAGTTATTGATAGGATTACTTTGGCTGAAACACTAAAGATAAATCCGAGATCTATAGATGTGCAAATCAAACGATTACGAAATAAAATAGAACCTGACCCATCAAAGCCAACACTGCTACAAACCATTCGAGGTAAGGGCTATGCCTTATTTATGGATTAAAAGGAGTACTATTCTCTTGCTATCTAGAGTCAAAAATCAAATATTACCCAAATCCTTATTGCCTAGAATGCTCCTTATAATAATAGTCCCTACTATTATAGCCCAACTTATATCATCTTATATGTTTTATAATAGACACTGGGATAACGTGAAAAAGTATATGATATATACTTTAGCAGGTGAAATCTCACTCATATCTAAATTACATGATACAAACTCAAAATCAGAAATTGATAAATTAGATAAAATAGATGTTTATACTTTCTTACAATATAAATTTTATAAAGGACAACAATCTAAACAATTAAACAAGAAACTATCTAAAGAACTAAATATATTAAAAAGTAACATCCAATACAACCTACCTAATTCTATCATCAACATAGCGTATAATAAGAGATTAGAAGAGATAGAAGTAGATATTGAAACAGAAGAAGGATTATTTGTATTTGGAATTTCAAAAAATAGAATATTTGCATCATCAACTCACATCTTCATATTATGGATGATAGGAAGCACAATGATATTGCTATTATTAACTGTGCTTTTTGCGAAAAACCAAATTAAGTCTATTACAAAGCTAAGTATTGCAGCGGATAAATTTTCAAAAGGTGGACATATTGGTAGATTTACACCTCAGGGAGCGATTGAGGTCAAGAGAGCAGGTGAGGCTATAATAAAAATGAAAGAAAAAATTGAACACCAGGTTCAGCAGAAATCTAAAATGCTTGCTGGTGTTTCTCATGACCTTCGCACACCGATTACAAGGCTAAAACTTGAATTAGAAATCATGAAAAAAGATCAGCACACACAAGGTATAAAAGAAGATATCACAC
>JAHZKS010000076.1 GCA_022600235.1 Alphaproteobacteria bacterium
CTTATGTTGAGCTTCAAGGTCTTAACCCTAGTGATCCTACGGCTTTTGTTACTCCTGCAGGTTTTGCTTTGCTGAATGGTGCTCCAGTTTTATCAGAGGCTTTCGAGTTAGGGCATGTATATATTTATCAAGTTTTAGCTGAACAAGATCCATTGCACTATACCAGTGTAAGTTTGGCTAATGAAGTAGCAGCTGCGGAGGCAGCTGAAGCGGCATTATTAGATGAAGATAGTGCTTCTGGGTATGACCCTAGCTTTTTATCTGGTAATGTTAATACTGGGATCCTCCTATAAGTTTTCCTAATTTTTATCAGTGGTTTTATAATTTTTATTTATTAATAAAAATTAACCATTGCATTAAAGTGCAACATGGATTATTTTTCTGAAATCGCAAATTAATTAATAAAAAGTAACAAAATGCCAGGATCCAAGACAAATACTCATGATTTATTAGTCAAAGCACCAAAAACAATAGAAGAATTATCTTTTGATTTATTTGATGCTGTTATGGCAGGGAATTATTCTGCAGTAGAAAGACTTTTAAATAAAGGTGCAAAGCCTGATTTTGTATTATCTTTCATAATGGATGGGCAAGAAGTTCATTTGACTCCTATGCATGCTGTTGGCATGGCATTTTCATTTGGGATTGCAGAGGGAGTATTAAATCAGATGGTTCAATTATTCCACGGTGTGAATGGTGTTAATATGAATGTTGCTATTCCTGGTCTTTATTCTCAGAATCCTCAATATCCAGTAACTCCGGCAGAGTTTGCAGCTATGCATGGTTCAGAAACTCTTTCAATGTCTATTGATAACCCACCAGTATTTATGGATCTTGTGAATGGTTTTGATTCTGATCCTTCAGCTAGTGGTTATTCAACTGAACAAACTATTTCTCCTGAGATTGATCTTTCATCTTTTATACCAGAATCAGTAATTGCATATGCTGCAGCAGCTGCATCGCAAGCAGACGCAGCGAATCAAGCGGGTGAACGAGATGAGATAGCAATTGCAAGAGCTAGCACAGCAATTGCCGCAGCCGCAGCCGCAGATGCTGCCGCAGCCGCAGCAGATGCTGCCGCATATGCTGAAGCACAAGAGGACGTGGCAATTGCAGCCGCAGCCGCGTATGATGAAGAGCAAGAGGACGTGGCAGCAATTGCAGCCGGAGATGCAGCCGCAACGCATTTTACATATCCACCTATAGATCAGGTTTATGTGGGTGCACTTGAGGGTGAATTAGAAGCAGCTTTGCTATCTGGTCTATAATTTAAATATAATTATTATATTTAAATTATCTCTAATCTTCGCTGTGTTGTCTTTCAAAATTCTCGTGCTTTTCCTGCGCCTCTATGCAAAGTGTTGCAACTGGTCGTGCGTCTAACCTTCGTACGCCTATAGGTTCTCCAGTTTCTTCACAATAGCCATAGCTTCCATCTTCAATTCGTTCTAAAGCATGATCAATTTTTGTGATAAGCTTTCTATACCTTCCTCTACTGCGTAATTCAAAGGCCGCTTCGGTTTCAGCCATAGCTCTGTCGCTAGGATCTGGTTCGTTCAGCTTGTCCTCTTTAAGATGAGACATAGTTTGCTGAGCTTCATCAATTAGCTCTTGTTTCCATGCATTTAGTTTTTTTTTGAAATATTCTAAATGTTTTTTGCACATATACTCTTCTTTTTCTGAAGGTATATAATCACTTTCTAATTCTGTTTTCATAGTCCTCTCCTTGAAAAATTTTGATTAGTAGAGAGTATAAAAGAAATAAAACTATGGCAAGATTTTTTATTTCAATACCACTTTGATATGGTTTTTTTTGCCACTAGATAGGGTTATATAGCCGCTTTTGAAATCTTGTGTGAAGATTTTTAGATTTTCATCGGTAATTTTTTTCTTATTTAAGCTTGCTCCAGATCCTTTAATTAAACGCTTTGCTTTTCCATTGGATTCTGATAATCCACAAAGTTTAAATATTTCATATGCATATATACCTTGTTCGGCAAGTTTCTTATCTAGCTCGTAGGTAGCAAGATTTTCCATGTTACCTTTTTCAAAAACAGCAGTAGCTGTTTCTGAGGCTTTATTTGCTTCTTTTTCACCATGGCATAATTTTGTTGCTTCCAGCGCTAATAGTTTTTTATAATTATTTATATTTTTCTTATCATCGGATTCATATTTATTTATTTCTTCTGCTGATATATCCGTGAATATTTTCATAAATTTAAAAACATCCTTATCGTCTGAATTTCTCCAGAATTGGTAGTATTCATAAGGAGAAAGCATATCTTCATTAAGCCATATTGCTCCTTTCTCTGTTTTTCCCATTTTGGCTCCAGAGGCTGTTGTGATAAGAGGGGATGTGATCCCAAAAGATTCTTTTTTTAATAACCTTCTAATTAACTCAACACCATTTACTATGTTTCCCCATTGATCGGCACCACCACATTGTAGAATACAATTATATGTTTTATTTAAATAATAAAAATCATAGGCTTGTAAGATCATGTAGTTAAATTCAAGAAAGCTTAAATTTTGTTCCCTGTCTAGTCTAGATTTAACGCTTTCAAAGCTAAGCATTCTGTTTATAGAGAAATGCTGTCCGTAATCTCTAAGGAAAGCAGTGTATTTAATGCTATCTAACCATTTAGAATTGTCTAGCAACATTGCATCTGAAGGTTTATCTCCAAACTTAACAAATTTTGAGATGCTTTTTTTAATGCCTTTCGCATTTTCTGCTATTTGCTCGTTTGTCAGCATTTGCCTGGATTTATCTTTTCCAGTAGGGTCACCAATCTTAGTAGTAGCGCCTCCTAATAGAACAATAGGGCGTATACCATTTTTTTGTAGTAATCTTAATATCATGAGTTGCATCAGACTTCCTACATGAAGCGATGTAGCAGTGCAGTCAAAACCTATATATGCAGATGGATTCTTTGTAGACAAAGCTTTAGAAAGTGCATTTTCATCAGTGCATTGATAAAAGAAGCCTCTATCTTTAAACTCTGATATAAAACTATGCATAGTTATTTTACGTTTACTTTGTATATTTTGCTTCCAGCATTCTTAAATTCTAACTCTAAATAAAATGTATCGCCAGAGTTTAAATCTTGTTTTACGCCCATAAGCATTATATGCAAACCTTTTGGCTTGAAAGTAACGGTTTTTCCTGCAGGAAGAACTAGCCTATCTATATGAACCATTTGTGATATACCATTTTCTGTAACAGTTTTATGTATCTCAGTCATGTGTGCTATATCTGCATTTGCAGAAAGGATAATTTCGTCTTCTTCAGAATCATTTTTAATGTCAAAATATACTGCGCTTGTATTATTTTTTTTGCATGTCCTTGCCCACATATCGTTTAATGATACAGAGTCGCACGCTAGCGTAAAATTTGTAATTGCTAAGAAAATAACGAGTGAGAAAAGTTTAAATGATTTGATCATCTTATATACCTATTTCATGATTTATGCTGAATCTATAACATAATAGGTAGATTCTTACTACTGTTTTTTCTATAAATTTAAGTGTAGCTTGCGGGTCAATGGTTATTATGATTATATATGCGAAAATAATATTATTAACTCAGTAGATGAAAGTGCAGAAGTTTGAAGAAGTAATCTCATCAAATAGGAAGAAATTTGATTCAATATTAGAAGATATTGATAAATCTTCTAATAGAAGAAAGAAGATTGCCTTGTGTGGGCAAGCTGCGATTCTTGCATTTAATAATCCTTGTGGAGCACTAAATGCGTTTGCTCTTGAAGATATATTGATTAAAATATCTCAAGATTCCTTTTTTGCTAGCACAGAAAAAGTAAAGAAAAACTCTTTTCTTCATGTGATGACTCGATGTTACTCGAGTGGAGGTCATACTAGGGTGGTGGAGAGATGGATTGCAAGTGCTGATAAAGACTCTACACATTCTGTTGTGTTAACAGGTCAAGGAAGTCGTTCCATACCAGATTTGCTAAGTCAGCGAGTAAAAGAGAAGAGTGGGCATATGCTAAATATTATAGGCAAAGATCATTTGGATGTAGCTCTGCAGCTTAGGAAGATAGCGTGTGAGTATGAGTATATTATACTACATGCGCATTCTTACGACATTATTCCAATGCTTGCGTTTGGTACAGAAAAATTTACCAGGCCTGTTATTCTTTATAATCATTCAGATGCATGGTTCTGGGTTGGTGTGAGCATAGCTGATTTTGTAGTTGAATTTACTGATTTTGGAATGAGAATAAGTAAAAAACTGCGAGGTACGCAGAAAAGCTGCATACTTCCATTGCCTGTGGATGAAATACTAACTCCTCCAGTTTCTGTAAAAGAGAAGTATTCATTGAAAGAATCTCTTGGTTTTGAAAAAAATACGAAAATCATCTTAACTATATCGTCTGCATATAAATTCTTGCCCATAAAAGGGATTGATTATATGGATTTTATGACGAAATTTCTTAATAAGCATGAAGATATTAGATTGCTTCTAATAGGCCCTCATGATACTCAAAAGATGATTGTGGAGGCAAATAAATCTACAGGAGGCAAGATAAAAGCGATAGGAGTTATCCCTAATGATGAGATTTACAAATATATCTCTATTGCTGATGTAGCTTTAGATTCATTTCCTCTCTCTTCCCCTACATCGTTATTTGATATTGCAAAATATCACGTTCCTTGTCTTGTATTTAATGTTCCACATTTTGAGTTCAAGATATTTGATACTGAAGAAGCTATATGCAAGGATTTACAGGAGTTAGAGCTTAAGATTTGTAATATTTTGTTCAAAAATAAGAAGCAAAAAATGCTACTTAAGTTGCTTGAAGAAAGACATTTACCGAAAGGTTTTAAAAAAGAACTAAAAGAATGTGTATCCAAATTTCCACAATCTCATAAATTGCATAAGTTTAAGCAAGGTAAGGCAGATCATTTTATAGGATTTCAGAGTATAATAGCAAAGAATACTATAGCTAAAAATTCTGGCACGAAGGGTAAGGTAAAAAGCTTTATACGAAAGATTTTATATTTTTACATAAAACATATATATCCAATAGGAATGACATCTAGATTATATAGGTACCTGAATAGTTTTGGTTTGGTTTAACAAACAGAATATGTGTTGTTCAAATTCACAATACTTAACTCTGGTTCTAGTTTTTTTCTTAGGCGACTGATGTGTGTTTCTAAGGTGTAAGTTGAGATTTGGTCTCCATATCCAAAAACATTCTGGAGTATGTCTTCTTTTTTCTTTGATGATTTATTTTCTGACATAATATACAAAATTAAATCTAGCTCTTTGCTTGTTAATCTAAAGCTATATATATTATTCTGAGCAATCTTTACTAAGGTTTTTGTGCTAAAATTTATCCATATATTCTTAGATAAATTTGCTAATTTAGTATTAGAAGCATCAATTAAAGCGATAAAATCTGAATATATTATAGGCTTTTTCACATGTCTGATATTGGAATGATTATTGCTATTAGTGATTATTATAATAGAGCATAGACTATATAAAAAATTAAGGTTACTTTCCGAAACTTCTACATTATCTATAATGACAAGAGTTTGTGACTCTATTTTAGGAAGAATAAAAGAATCATATTGAATGATATCAGAATCTTTATGAGATTGCTTTATAAGTTCTTTAAGAAACCCATGTGAGCTATATATTACAATCTGTTTATGTTTACTCATATTTCAAAATATCATTTAGATAGCATTATACCAAATAAAATGAGAAATATTAAATTACTTTTCAATAGATGGTTTTAATGTATAAATTAATACACGTTATTTTTATTAGTTTCATGCAATTATTATCTTCAAAAGAACAAGGTTTATTAAGAGTCAGTAGGGCCATAGGAGATTTAAGGCTTGGAATGCCAGTGCAAATTTCAAAAAAATATATAATATTTGCTATAGAAACAATAAATCAGAAGATTTTTCAATCTATAGCCAGATCTTCAGATGCAATGCTTGTTATTCCTTCATGCAAGGTAATACATAGTGATCAAGATAGTGGGGTGCTATCTTTTAATGTGCGAAATAAATCTTTTGAAGAGATTGTAGAATTTTGTTGTCTCGAAAAGATAGATGTAAATCAATTAGAAACTGTTCAGATTGACGATAAGTATTTAGATGCTGGAATGTCTATTGTTAAGGCTGCAGAATTGCTACCTATAATCTTAATGTTCCAGATTAAAAATGAGGCTTCAATATTAGGTAATATAAGCTCTTTAGAGATAGAAAATGTAGGCCAATTTATTAATCATACTAACAATAATTTGGAAATGGTGTCCAGTGCTAATTTAAATTTGCGCCATGCAGAGAAAGCAAAGATTTTATCTTTTCGTTCAAAGTTTATAGGGCAAGATCATTATGCAATAATTGTGGGAGATATATCAAAAGTAAAAGTACCATCTTTGCGCATACATTCTTCCTGTTACACTGGAGATTTGATGGGTTCGTTATCTTGTGATTGTAGAGATCAATTGTTTGAAACTATAAAATATATGGGCTCATCTGAGGAGAATGCAGGAATTATTATATATCTACTTCAAGAAGGTAGGGGTATTGGGCTTACAAATAAAATACGAACTTACCAATTGCAGCAAGATGGGCAAGATACAGTAGAGGCCAACCACTTACTTGGGTTTGAAGAAGATGAAAGAATCTTTGACGCAGCTAGCGTAATATTAAATATGCTAGATATCGCTAAGGTAAATTTACTAACAAATAATCCAAAAAAGATAAATTTCTTAAAAGGTAAGGGTATAGAGGTTTGCAAAACAATATCTTTATTTGGAGCAGTAAATAAATATAATAAAACTTACTTGGAGACTAAAAAGTCAAAAATGGGTCATGCGTTATAATTTATATTTTATTA
>JAHZKS010000077.1 GCA_022600235.1 Alphaproteobacteria bacterium
ACCAACTACACCATCTACTTTCTCACGAACAAACCCTGAGCGTATTTTAGTCCATATAGTGGTATCACTTATTGATTCTCCAAAAGTTTTATCTTGAGCAAATATTTTACCCCCTACTGCAGCTCCTGTCCCAACAAGAACCTCAATACAAGAATTCAAACTAATAAGTAAAATAAAAATATAAGCAAAGCGCTTCATAGTAACCCCTTTATAATAATTATTCTTTTATACTAATAAAAAATTGACCATTGCTAGTCTCAATTAAATTATTTTTTTTGCCATTCAATATTTCTACATCTAATTTAGATATATTCATAACATTTTTTAGATCTAATATTGTATCTAAAAATTCATATTTTTTATCTACACATAAGATTGTAACTTCACTAATTGGAGACTTAATTGATATCTCTCTTTCTGCTTTATACTTTCTAATAACATCAACAATCTCAACAACATTCTCACCTACTTCCTCAGAACCATTATCTTGAAGAATCTTATTAGAATCTGGTAACATTCCTTTCCCATGGACTGAACCTTTTGAGAAAAGTATATCATGCAATTCTTCAGTAATATATGGCAAAAATGGAGCAAATAATTTTAACACCGCATCAAAGATGATAACCATTGTAGTAGCGGCACTTTTTTTACCAGATTGATCTTTACCATCTTCATCATAGATACGAATTTTTACAAATTCCAAATAGTTATCACATAAATCATTCCAGAAAAAATCTTCTAACACACTCTTAGCTATAGAATATTCAAACTTCTCAAACTCACTGATATATCTATTTATTGTCTTATGAAGCTTCGAAAGAATCCATTTATCTAACACATTGTTGATATCTTTTTTAGTATCTATTTGATCAAAATTTATATTCTGCAAATGAATAGAAACAAACTTCGAGGCATTCCAAAGTTTATTCACCAGCTTTTTACCTATCTGGAACATATCTTCAGAATAAACAATATCTTGACCTAACTTAGCAGAAGCAGCCCAATAACGTACAACATCCGCACTTTTTTCTGATATGAGACCAATTGGAGTAACAATGTTGCCTTTAGATTTAGACATTTTAGTTTTATCAGCAGCAAGAACCCAACCACTAATAACCAATTTTTTCCAAGGAATTATATCTTCATGATACATTGATTTCACTATTGTATAAAAAGCCCAAGTTCTAATGATCTCATGAGCTTGTGATCTGATATCCGCCGGAAATAATTTTTCATGCCTTTTATAATCGATAGCGCACTTTTCATTGATAGCATGGCTATTGATCTGCGGTGAGACAGAACTAGTCGCCCACGTATCCATAACATCTGTCTCTGGTTCAACTTCGTCCTTTCTATAACCACTGGGAAGATCATTAGCTGGATCTATAGGCAGAGATTTCGTATCTGCTACTAATATTTTACCTTCCTCACCCTTTCTTTTTGAATACCAAATAGGAAAGGGAACACCAAAGTAACGCTGCCTGCTAATGCACCAATCCCAGTTCAAACCATTTATCCAATTATCGACTCTTGCCTTCATAAAAGATGGGTTCCATTCGCACTCAGCAGCTTTCTCAAGAAGTTCTTTTTTCTTGTCTAATACTTTAATAAACCATTGCGGCGTAACTATAATTTCAACTATAGCTTTTGATCTTTCAGCACATTTTACTATTTTCACAGTTTCTTTCTGAGCTAACAATAACTCATTCTCTTGTAAAATCTTTATTATTTCTTCACGAGCAGCAAGTACTTTTTTACCTTCCAATCTCTCAATAGTTTCTTGAACTAATTTTGTTTCACAAAATGGAAAATTAGGATTAGAGAGCTTATTTTGTAATTCTATTTTTCCATATTTATTAACTATAACTCTTGTATCTAGTTTATGTTTTTTCCACCACTCAATATCAGTTATGTCTCCGAATGTACAACACATTACAGCACCTGTACCTTTTTCAATATCCACAGTATCGTCAGCCACTATAGGCACCTTTACTCCAAAAACAGGAGACACTGCAAACTGACCTTTCAGATGTGAATATCTTGAATCCTCTGGGTGATATAGAATAGCTACACATGCTGGTAACAACTCTGGTCTCGTTGTAGCTATAGTAATCGTATCACCATTTTCTAGTGCAAAATTAATATCATTCATTACACCAGGCACTTCTTTCTCTTCTAAGTCTGCCTGTGCTAACGCCGTTCCATCTACTGGATCCCATATAGTTGGTTCGAATGCTCGGTATATTGCTTGCTTCTCAAATAAATCAATAAAAGACATTTGAGAAATTAAAGTTGAGTGATCACTAACAGTTTGGTATTTCTGAGACCAATCAACACTCAAAGCAACTCCATCAAATAGTCTTTTAAATTCATCTTCTGCATCTTTTATTACTTCCTTACAAAGCTTTTGGAATTCTTTTTTGTCTGTTTGATGAGCTTTTACTTTTTTAACTTTTTCCACTAAACGCTCAGTTGGTAAGCCATTATCATCAAATCCCATTGGGTAAAAAACATTTTTACCTTTCATCCTTTGATATCTTGCAATGAAATCTGTCTGCGTATAACTACATATATGCCCCATATGTAAAGTCCCAGAAACACTTGGAGGGGGAGTATCTATAACAAAATTCTTTGAACGATCTAGAGATGGATTCCACGCATAAGACTTTTGCTGCACCCAATGATCTTGCCATTTTTTTTCTACTTCAGTATGCTTGTACTTATTTGGGAATTCTTTCATAATTAACTTTTAAAAACAAACGAGAATTGAGCTATGCTAGAATATATAAAATTAATGCGACTTAATCAAGCAACAGGTTATTTTTTACTGTTTTGGCCTTCTAGTTTTGGTTTATTACTAGCATCTAAAAATGAAATTCCGCTGTATTTGCTATCCTTATTTTTCATTGGGAGCATTATTATGAGAGGAGCAGGATGCATTGTAAATGATATTGTCGATAGAGATATTGATAAACATGTTCTAAGAACAAAAAACAGACCAATTGCAAAAGGCACCATATCTGTACTTCAAGCATCCGTCTTTCTAATGATCCTTACAATATTTGGTCTATTCATTTTACTTAGCCTCCCTATGCAAGCAATATATGTAGGTTTATTTTCTATTTTGCTTGTTATAGTGTACCCATTTATGAAACGTATCACACATTACCCACAAGCATTTCTGGCAATCACATTTAATATAGGACTTGTTATAGGATATTTCTCTATCCAAACCGAATATAGCATACAGATGATTCTACTTTATTTATCATGCATGTGCTGGACGATGGGTTATGATACCATATATGGACATCAAGATAAAAAATACGATAAAAAAATTGGTATTAAATCAACCTCAATCACATTCGGGAACCACACAAAATCAATAATATCAATCTTCTATTGCACAATGGTAGTATTGCTTTTTTGCGTTGGATATATAGAAAATTCTAGCTTTGCATTCTATCTATTAGTCTTCGCTGCTGCGCTACATATGTTTTGGCAAGTGTCTTCGTTAGACATAGAAAGTCCACATAATTGTTTTATAAGATTT
Source organism: Alphaproteobacteria bacterium (assembly GCA_022600235.1). Classification (GTDB taxonomy): domain Bacteria; phylum Pseudomonadota; class Alphaproteobacteria; order Rickettsiales; family JABSSG01; genus JAHZKS01. The sequence goes on from JAHZKS010000077.1 coordinate 3,554, forward strand.
AGATCTAACATTCTGCTAGGTCTCATTATTTTCTTAGCGCTCCTACTATCATAAAACACTTGACTATAGCTCAATATCAAATATTTTCTCATAAGAAGTTCTGCTCATGCGATAATGAGATCATCAAATGCTTAAACATTCTTGGATTATTATTCTAGGCTTAGTTTTTGCATTAATATCATTTATGCTGATGCTAAATAATAATAGGAAAAATAACATGGAATATACACTCTCAATAATTAAGCCAGATGCAACTGCAAGAAATTTAACAGGCGACATAAACAAGTTCTTTACAGATAAAGGTTTAAAAGTTGTAGCACAAAAAGAATTAACACTATCTGAAGAACAAGCTAAAAACTTTTACTTAGAGCACAAAGAAAGACCTTTTTATGATGGTCTTGTATCATATATGACCTCTGGACCAGTAGTTGTACAAGTTCTTGCAGGAGAAAATGCTATTGCGAAGAACAGAGAAATTATGGGAGCAACAAACCCTGAAAATGCTGAAGCAGGAACAATAAGAAAAGAATTTGCTGAATCATTAGAGAGAAACTCTGTTCATGGCTCAGATAGTGAAACATCAGCCAAGAGAGAAATTGAGTTCTTTTTTGATTATAACGAGATAACAAACAAAAAATAGTTTAGTTTTTCTCTACAATCAGATAGAATACTCAATCTTACAAACTAGTAAGAAGTATTTTAATTGATACGCCGGATTAGCTCAGTGGTAGAGCAACCGCCTTGTAAGCGGTAGGCCATCTGTTCGAATCAGATATCCGGCACCATTTTACTCTTTATACAACCAGCATGTCTTTAAATGGTCATTGACTAATCCCACTGCTTGCATATAGGCATATATGATAGTTGGGCCAACAAATTTCATTCCACGCTTCTTAAGATCTTCTGATATCGCAGTGCTTTCTGAAGTCGATACAGGAAGGGATTCAAATGTTGGCCAAGAGTTCTTGATTTGCACACCGTCCACAAATTTCCAAATATATTTAGCAAAACTTCCGTGTTCTTTCTGAATTTCTAAAAAAACTTTAGCGTTTTTTCTTGCAGAAAATATTTTTAATTTATTGCGTATAATTCCTGGATTCTCACATAATTTTATTAGATCTTCATCTGTCATTCTTGCTACTTTCTCTACATCAAAATGATGAAAAGATGTTCTATAGCTATTTCTTTTCTTTAATATAGTTTCCCAGTTTAGACCTGCTTGCGCACCCTCTAAAATAATAAATTCAAATAGTTTTTGATCGTCATATACCGGCACACCCCATTCCTCATCATGGTATTTAGCATATAAAGAATCACTATCCTTTCCTCCAAAACACCTAACTTTACTTTCCATTCTCACCCCCAAAGTTTCTTCTCATGCTCAATAAGCCATTTTTTTCTTTCTACACCCCCAGCATAACCAGAAAGCTTATTATGTGAAGATATAACACGATGACACGGGATAATAATGGCCATACGATTAGATGCATTTGCGTTTGCAACAGCACGATACGCACTAGGATGATTTATAGATATAGCTATATCAGCATAAGATTTTGTGTACCCAGCATTAATATGACACAGTTCTTTCCAAACTTTATTCTGAAAATCAGAACCATAAGTTTTTATAGGTGTAGAAAATCTATGACACTTACCAACAAAATAATCAGCTAACTCACTTTCAATCAAATCTAATATTTTATTGGTACCTGTCTCAAAATGAGCTTTTGTTTTATATTGAAATTTTTGCAAATTTTTATAAAAATTCTTACGATCTATAAATTCTAATAGCTCTAAATTATTTTTATCTGCTATAGCAACCATCATACCTATAGGGGTATCAATATCTTTGACATTTAAAGATCGATAGTGCGATTTTGAACAGGAAGTACTGATGATATTATCAACAAACTCTTTCACCAT
>JAHZKS010000010.1 GCA_022600235.1 Alphaproteobacteria bacterium
ACTGATATACATAACTCTAGCTCCATAAATAGTTCATTCTTATTATATTCCTAGTATGATTAATAAAAAATTAAAAAAGTATATAGAACTAGACTTATTTAAAAAAGAAGACAAATGGGAAGAATATTGCCTAATAAACCAAGATAATATAGAAAAGATAATAGTATCTACACTAAATCACCTAGAAATTCATAATCAAGAACAAGAAATAGAATGCTCAGTATTTCTAACTAATGACAAAGAAATTAGAATACATAATAAAAAATTCCGTAGCAAAGATAAACCCACAAATACTCTATCCTTCCCGTCTGGAGAATATAATAACCTTAATAAAGCCAATATATCAGCTCCACATATACATCTAGGCGACATGTTTTTTTCTTTTGAGACAATATCCCAAGAATCAAAAGAGCAAACCAAAAATTTCTATGATCATTTTTACCACTTACTACTACATAGCTTACTTCATTTGTTAGGTTACGAACATGATGTAGAAAAAGATAGATTACTCATGGAAAAGGTAGAAATAAATATTTTACATAAACTTGGCATAAACAACCCTTATGTATAAATCGCAGCCTTTGTTGATCAGATTAATTATATTATTTCTAGCAGGTAGTGCTGCGTCTTTAGCTTTCGCGCCCACATATTTATTTTTTATATTATTCTTCTCATTTCCAGTATTATTATTTTTATTAAACAAATCTGAATCGTATAAAGAATCCTTTCTTTTAGGGTGGAGCTTTGGATTTGGATTCTTTCTGTGTGGTTTATATTGGATATCTTATGCTCTGCTTGTAGATCAAGATATGTTTGGCTGGCTTGTGCCTTTTGCAGTCACTTTAATCCCAGCAATTCTAGCTATTTATATAGGTATCATTACATTGTTACTGCATAAAGTTAGAAAGGATTCTTTACGCATGATGATTGCTTTTATATCTCTGTGGGTTTTAATAGAAATATTAAGAACAAAACTTTTTACAGGCTTTCCATGGCTTGCACTTGGGTATAGCTTAAGCAATAAAATTACCTTAATACAATCTGCATCACTAGTTGGAGTATTTGGAATCAGCTTTGTAATACTACTAATTACATTAGTTCCGTTTGTTTTACTAAAAGAATATAAAGAACAAAAAGTGATCGCACTTACATATACCTCATGTGCCTTTATATTATTTGCCCTAAACTTTGCATATGGAACATGGACTCTTGAGAATGCAGAGAGAGATTTTTTACCTCACTCAATCAGAGTGATACAACCCAATATAAAGCAATCTATAAAGTGGGATAAGAAATATAAAGAAAAAAATCTACAAAAGATTATGAATCTATCTGTAGAAAATGGGAATGAACCTAACACATATATAGTATGGCCTGAAGCTGCTATTACACACTCACTTAATGACATAAACATTAGGAACGTAATAAAAACAATTATACCAGAAGAAAGTTACCTTATTACTGGAGGAGTGCGAATTTCAGGAAGATACCCAATGCAAATTGCTGCCTCTTTATTCATGATAGGGAACAACGGAAATATAGTTGATTACTATGATAAAATGCATCTTGTACCTTTTGGAGAATATATACCTCTAAGAGATCTGATTCCATTTAATATATCAAAAATTACCTATGGTTTAATAGATTTTACCCCTGGAGACAAAGCAAAAATTATCACCCCTAAAAAAAACTTACCATCTTTTAGAGCATTAATCTGTTATGAATCATTTTTCCCGCAGGAAACCCTGCTAAACGAACAGAAACCAGACTTCTTATTAAATATTACAAATGATGCCTGGTATCGTGACTCTCCTGGCCCTTATCAACATCTTGACATGACAAAATTTAGATCTATAGAATATGGACTACCTATGATTAGATCTGCAAATACTGGAATCTCAGCTATAGTGAACCCATATGGTGAAATATTACAACAATTAAACCTTAATCAAACAGGTTATTTGACAAATAAATTACCAAAATCTAAAAAAAATAAAACATTTTATCATTTGCATGCTAACAATATACTCATATTCATATTGGCTATAATTTTATTAAGTATATTTGTTAGGCGAAAACCTGATGGTAACTAAAATGCAATAAGTAATTGATAAATGACAAAAACCTCCCCAAGTAAAATTGACCTATTCATAGGTCAGAATTTGAAACTAAAACGTATACAATCTGGTATCAGTTTGCAAGAGCTAGGAAAAGTGCTTAATGTATCTTTTCAACAGATTCAGAAATATGAGAGAGGTCAAAATAAAATTTCTAGCAGCAGCCTCTTCTTACTTGCAGATTCACTAAAGTGTGAGATAGATTACTTTTTTAAAGGAATTGATAACAAAGATCACAAACAAACAAAACTAAAAGAAGAAAAGGAAATTTTTCAACATATAGACTCTATTCCCAACCACGAAATAACACAGTTGGTAAAATACTATTCTCAAATTAGAGATCCTAATGTTAGAAAGAAAACTTTGGATTTAATAAAAACACTTTGTAGAGTAGAAGAAATAGAAGATTGCTAATTTGCTTTAGCTAAAAATTGTTTTAGCAAGTTTTTTAGCATTATCCTCATTCATATCCAGAAGAGCTTTTTCATTTCCTACATACGAAAAAAAGCAACCTCCATATTTCATACCCATATATTCAGCTGTCTGAATTAATACAGGTTCAAAACCTCTTTTACCCTCTGTTGCACCATAAGACGTAATGACACATAAAGTTTTTCCTCGAAGCTTACGACCTAATTCTTTTCTAAAGACTGTTAGATCTGTCCAACGATCAAGAAAAGTCTTCATTATCGCACTGACTGAATACCAGTAAATTGGGGTAGCAAGTATGATAGGATCCGATTCAATCATTTGCTCCGCAACTTTAATAAAATCATCATCAGCATTTTTCCAGTCGTAATCAAAATTAGATATCTTGATATCGTTCAGGTTTACTATAGGAACTTTTTTCTCTCCTATAACTTTCTGAATAGCATTCCAGGTATCACCTCTGTCACGACTACTACCAAAGATTATTATTGGTTTATTTTTCTGTTTTTTCATCATACTATGATTTTTATTACTAAAAACATTAGAAATCAATTAGTATATTATCAGATTGATATAAGAAATGGGATAAAACATGTTAATTATATTAAGCGGCCTACCAGGAACAGGCAAATCAACTTTAGCAAAAGCACTAGCAAAATCTTTTGATGCTACATACTTACGCATTGATACTATTGAACAAGCAATCAGAAACTCTTCATTAAATGTTACTGATATAATAGATGCAGGATACTTAGTAGGATATTCAGTAGCAAAAGACAATTTATCTTTGGGAAGAATAGTGATAGCCGACTCTGTCAATTCAATTGATCTCACAAGAGATGCTTGGGTAAATGTAGCAAAAGAAGCAAAAGTTTCTGCTATTGAGGTGGAGATTATATGCTCTGATAAAAAAGAACATAAGAAACGCGTTGAGACACGAACTGTTGATATTCCAAATATAATGTTACCAGATTGGAAGAAAGTAGAAAGCCGTGATTACGCACCTTGGAATAGAGAACATATAATTCTAGACACATCTGGAAAAACTGTTGAAGAGTCTATAGATTTCTTACTAGAACAAATTAAACAAAAAATATGAAAATAAAGTTTAATCACACACATGGAGATTATATTCAAATAGACAGTGCCAAGATTTATTTTGAA
>JAHZKS010000011.1 GCA_022600235.1 Alphaproteobacteria bacterium
AATATAATTATAGTAAATAAAAGTAAATTAGCCAAATAAAGTTGCATTAGATTACTATTACGCTAGAATGGTGCTTATAAAAAACTCACTCAATAAAACGTGAAAAATTCAAATATCAAAATTTGTGACACAGTAATTCATCCTGGAGAAGTTGCAAATCTTGCTCTACCTCTACCAGAACAATATTCGTGTTCACCTCTATACATGCCAATAAAAGTTATACACGGAAAGAAGAAAGGTCCGTGTCTTGTGCTATTTTCTGTACTCAATGGAACTGAATTAAATGGTCTGGAGATAGCTAATAGGATCACTAATATTATAAACCCAAAAGATATTCACGGAACTGTTATTACTATACCAGTTGTTAATGTGTATGGATTGACTCACTATCCTCTAAGGTTGCCTACAGATAAAGCCTTGGCTGATTGTTTCCCAGGAAATGAAAATGGTAGCTTTGGAGAGCGTATCGCATACACATTCACACAAGAAATATTGAAAAAAGCTGATCATTGCATAGAGCTTCATACAGGTGGAATGAATCATAATATTCTTCCTCAGGTTTATTGTAATTTTGATAATAAAGAAGCAAAAGAACTTGCAAAAGCCTTCCAAGCACCAGTTGTTACAAATGTAGCTTTAAAAGATAATTTATTGAGGCAAACCACAGAAGAACTGCAGATTCCGCTTCTTGTATACCAAGCTGGAGAAGCAATGCGTTTTGATGAAAATGCAATTACTGTTGGTGTAGATGGCGTACAAAATGTACTCCACACAATAGGTATTTTAATTAAAAAACCACAGAGAAAAGCTTCTACAAAGATCAATCCTATTTTCTCAAGAGATGAAGATTGGATTGTAGCTCATAAAGGTGGAATTTTGCATCCCAGCGTTTCCTTGGGAGAAACTATCAAGAAAAATAAAGTTATTGGTACAATAAGCGATCCATTTGGCTCTGACGTATCAGAATCAATTAAATCACCTCAGGAAGGAATTGTGGTTGGTATTAATACGACCCCTCTTATTCATGAAGGTTTACCAATATTTAAAATTGCATCTTTCCTTGACTATGACAAAGCAGAAAGCGTCATCGAGAAATGGGATAAGACTCAACCTGATAGCTACACAACTTAGTTTATGTATAACCAGAATGAATTCACAGCAAAAGGATTTAGCGTCTGGTTTGTTTGCGCCTTATTCTTCTTATATGAATTTTTCCTACGAACAGTAATGGGAACCTTTCAGCAGCCTCTTACTGAAAGCTTAGGTTTGTCTTCTCTAGAGTTCTCGTTTCTTAGCACCACTGTATTCGTATTTTTTTATGGAACATGCCAAATACCTGGAGGATTTATAATTAGCCGAATTGGTCTAAAGAAATCTCTTATGATAGGATGCGCAATATGCACAATAGCTAGCATAGGGTTTGGATATTCTGTAAATTATGCCATGGCATTATTCTTTAGAATGCTTATGGGTTTGGGATCTACATTCGGATTTATATCTCTTTTAGTATCGGTTCATGAATGGATGCCAAGCAGACATAATGCATTGATGATTGGAATATCAACATTTGTTGGAACAATGGGCCCAATGCTTGCAGCTGGTCCTCTCGACACCATACTACAAACATACTCAGTTGGCTGGCGCCCTGTGTTTGTGTCTCTCGGTGGAATAGCTCTGTTATTGTTACTATTATCATTCTTATTCGTCGAAAATAACCCAAGAAAATCTGGTAAATACACGGTTTTACAAACTCCAGAAAAAATCAAAGCTTCTATATTTAAAATGTTCAAAAGAAGTCAACCTTGGTTTATCTCTATATTCTCTGCATCTGTATATTTCTCTTTAGAATATTTATCTGAAAATGAAGGAAGAATCTTTCTTGCACTCAAAGGTATAAAAACAAATAATGCCGCTTACATGATTACCATATCATGGATTGGATATGCATTAGGATGCCCTCTTCTAGGCTTCTTAGCAGATTATTTTAGGCGCAGAAAAATTATAATGGTTTTATCAACCTTATGTCTTTTTTCATCTACATTAATGATTATTTATTTGCATGATCCACAATTTCTTACTTTAGGATTTTTTCTTATGGGACTAGGAGCTAGCGGACAAAGCATTGGATTTGCAATCATTGCAGATCAGTTTAAGAAAAAATTTATTGCAGTTGCATTTGGTTTTAACAATGCACTGATTGGGTTAATACCTTCTGGACTGGCACCTTTTATAGGGTGGATGCTTGATAAATCTAGCGGAGCAACCACACCAGGGTTGGAGGATTATTATTTAGTCTTTATATCTCTGATAATCATCGCCGCAATTTCTGTTATAGTTTCTATATTCTTCATCCACGAAACTTACGGAAAATCAAAAGTAGAATTTACTTATTTGAATCTTAATAGGAAATAAATTTATGAAAAAAGAAATACTCGTTTATTTATCTGGTGGAATCAAAAAAGGCCATGATGACCAAAGAAAATTTTTCTGGAATGAAAAAGAGAAAAAAGAGTTAGTCTCTGAAATGACAAATACCAGCCTGATTCAACTTGACCCAGCACTCAGAACAGATGACCTTGGAGATATGCTTTCTATACTAGGTAGAGATATGCTACAGGTGCTAATAAGTGATGCGGTTTTAGTAGATGCTAGAACCAAACGTGGTGTTGGTGTTGGAGCAGAGATAGATAGAGCTGAGACTCAAAATATTCCAGTCATTGCAATCGTGCCTGAAGATACAGCTTATCATAAGTTTGATACAACAATTCTTGATCAGCATATCGATGAGTGGAAGCACCCTTTTATTTTCGGCTATACTAGCTTTGCAGCAAAAACATTTGCAGAATCTGGAAAATGGATCGACCAAAATCTTGCACAAAAAAAGGAATGCCTACCGAACGATATAAGCGATAGAATATTAGGCGCAATGCAGCATTATATCCATACGCAATTAATGAATGACTTGCCTATGAAGAAAATGTATGAAGAAATTAGCATAGTAAAAGATCGTATTGATTTTGTGACTAATAAAGAACTTGCATACTCCACTGTATAAATATGAAAACTGTAAGAAATTTATTAATAATCATTGCTTTTGTTTTCATTTTATAATCAAGTTTTATTCATGACTATATTTAACCATATTCAAATTAAAGTCAAAGATTTAACAGAGAGTCGTAAATTCTACGATAAAATAATGGATGCGCTAGGACATAGCATAGTGCTAGAAATAAAAGATACAGTAATTGGGTATGGCACAAGCGTGCATGACATGTTTGAAATACGACAAGCGAATTCTGGAAATATCCTATCCGAATCTGTGCATATTGCTTTTAATGCAGCATCGCGCAAAGATGTAGAGTGTTTTTACAAGACTGCTATTAAAAACGGAGCACAATGCAATGGCCCTCCTGGTTTAAGACCGCAGTATGAAAAAGGATATTATGCAGCATTTGTCATAGACAATGACGGGCACAATATTGAAGCAATATATAAAGGCAAAAAGGAATAATATATTACTAAACTACTTTTTTATATCGAGTAAAATCAAAAAAACTTCTCATCAATACAATACACAAGTAAAACAATGGAATGCTACAGAAAGTAAAAAGTAACTTCCAACTGTAACTATTTACTATGAGTGGCCACATATGCTCACTAGAAAAGATGCCGAAGAATGTCATAAAACTTATCACAACACTAGTATCAACAAGCAATGCTATGCTTGTGCTTCCTAGGTTTCCTAACCATAAATATTTACCTTTAGTGAAATTACGTATCGCAATATATATGTGTAAATCTATAGTTTGCGCAATGTAAAATGCTACCACAGATCCTATAAATGCTATGCTATAATAACCGAATATATTGTGAAATGTTTCATCATTTACTCTTGACCATTCAGTAGCTGACAAATAGTCCATGAAGGATATTATCAACATAATCAATATATTAGTGAACATCGCAAAGTTAATACAAAATTGAGCCCTTTCTTTCCCATAAAATTCTGCAATCAAATCAGTTATAAGAAAAGTTAAAGGATATAATATTGCTCCAACTGATAATTCAAATCTGTGAAAAGGCAGATCCAAACCAACAAACTTCTGATAAACCATATTTCCTAGTATTATTAGTGATGTAAATAATACGCAAAGAGCGGTGTATAGTTTGTCAGTTATTTTCATTGCAACAGAGTAATGATTTAGACAATTATGTTTATAAGGCCTTCACTACATGATGTCAAAAAGTAATGACACCATCCTGAACCTTCATCTGTCATTCTGGGCTTGATCCAGAATATCAAACAGTGTGACTCCGTAGGTAGAGGATTCCTCATCAATCGTGGAGTGATGATGCTGGAGGCACGGAGTAAGGTGGTGAAGTTGGAGGTGCGGAGCGATGGAGTTGTGGCGGAGTGAGATATTGGAGGTGTAGAGTGATGGCTCTGAAGGCCGTGGAGTGACAAAATTAGAGATATGTAGCCATGCAGTACTAGGTAGAGACACATATGCCTTCACAAAACATTCACTTTATTCCGTCAGTTCCTGTATTAAACCTGAGGGACTAGCACTAAGTACATCAGCTGCATTACCAGCATCACCTGATCCCGTAACATTAGCCTGTTGAAGTATAGACTCCCCTGCACAAGCTGCTACAGCATTAGCTTGTGACTCTGCTGCTGCATCTGATTCCGAATCTTCTTCTGCAGCAGCTCTTGCTGACCTTAGCACTGCTATATTATTTTCTGCACCTTCTAATACTTCTTGCATTTTTTTAATGAACTCTCTTAATTTTTCTCTTTTTTCTGGGGTTAATCCTTCTTCTTTTGGGGGTGATTCTTCTTTTTTATAGACTTTACCTCTCCCTGTTTTTCCTTTTAATCTTCCCACAATAGACCCATTACTTAGTTATATCTTTTTTATTCTTTTGCAAAATTTTGGTACAGTAAATACAAACTGCCGCCTTTTTATCATGACATTATTCCCAACTTTCTTCAGTCAGTTCTTGTATTAAACCTGAGGGACTAGCACTAAGTACATCAGCTGTATTACCATCATCACCTGATCTCGTAATATTAAGCCTGTTGAAGTGTAGACGCACCTGCACAAGCTGCTTGAGCTGCTTCTCGCCCTTCTTCTCCAAAAAACTCTTCTAGAAATTCACCCAATCCCACTTCTGTTACTGTTGTTACTCCATGATCTGGATCAACCTCTGCTGCTTGAGCTGCTTCTTCTTGCGACTCTAATTCTTTTAATCTTATCTTTGCGTCTTTTACCCAATCACTAAGTAAAGGGTTGAGTCCTGCTTTTCTTATCATTCTTTCAAGACGTTCTTTTTCAGTTATACCTCCTTCTTCTGTTGATTTTTGTTCTTCTGTTGGCTGCGCAACACAAGCTGCTGGAGCTGCTTCTTCTGCTTGAGCTTCTTCTTGTTCTGCTTTTTCTTCTCCTCTAATTGCAGCTAGAAGTTTTTTTGCTCTTCCTTCTGCTTTTGCTTTTTTTGCTCCAGCTATCATTTTTTGCTTCTTTGATGGTCCCCTTCCCATAACAAACCCCTTGTTTAGTTAGTATTATTTAGATTTTATATGGCACTTTGGTACAGCAAATAAAACCTTATGTCTAGACAATATTTTATGTATTTACAGATTTTTTTTCTAATATACAGAATTTATATATCCGAACTTAGGCTTGTTGTAGAGATATCATTTTTTGATGCATTAACGTTTCTTTAATGACTTGGAATCACGGATAAATCATGGAATGAGATAGATTGTCTTTACGACTCTTCGTACTGCTAGAATTCTGGTTGGGAGGTATTTCTTTTATTTTATCAATCTTTTTACAGCAATAGCTTTCCCTGAACCTGATTTAAAATACTTTTCTAATTTTCTAGCATGTATTTCTGTTTCTACCGCTATATAAGACTTAAGTTTTATTGGCAAAAGATTTTTAGTTGAGTTAACTTGTCCGTTATCATGAGACTTTTTACGTCTTTCCAAGTCATTGGTAGACCCTACGTAAATATTACCATTTTTAAGCTCTAAAAAATATACATACCACATAATATATCTCCTCAGTCTCCCTACGCATTGCTTCGGGAGACACTCCTAGCTCTAATCTCACTTCGTGGTCAGGCACAAATGGCCTGCCTCCCGAAGCTCGCTTGCCAAACGAAGCGCTACGCGCATAGTTTGGAAGAGCGTAGGGTGGCGGAGTGAGAGGGATTCGAACCCTCGATACGCGCAAACGTATACTTCCTTAGCAGGGAAGCGCCTTCGACCACTCGGCCATCACTCCTTAGATGCATGAATATGCTGAATGTGAATCTATACCATAGAACCAAAAGGTGCAACCGAAAAAATATAGATTTTTTATGTGACCAAAAATTGCAAAAATACAACCCAAAGATAAGCATTTGATCCAATACAGAAAAGTTAAGACTAAGACCTTGACCCAAACACACTAAAAATAATACCATTAATATCATAAATAGATATTTCTATTACAACTACAATTAGAGGGTTATTATGAAAAAGAAATTTATAAAAGCAGCAGCAACAAGCTTCATTGCATTAACAGCATTATCTTCATGCATGGATTCTACAGGTGGATCTACAAAAAACAATTGTGGAAAACATTCATGCAATAAAAATGACTGTGGAAAAAACAGCTGTAAAAAAGCTGGTGGACAAGTAGAAAAAAGCTGGTGGCAGAGATAGTTATGAGCAAGAACTCAACTTTTATCAAACTTGCTGCGTTTGGATTACTAGCATTAGGCACCACATCATGTTCCGAATCAACAAATGCTACTACTACTTCTAGTGATGAAATGGTGAAATGCTATGGAATTGCAAAGAAAGGAAAGAATGCATGCGCTGATGCCTTAGGTAGACATGGATGCGCGGGACAAGCAACAAAAGATTATGATCCTTGCGAATGGAATGTAGTTAAAAAGTCTAAATGCGATGCAAAAAAAGGTAACACAAAACCTGTAAACTGCAGAAAGTAAGAATGACAGAAAATAAAACTATACCAAAAAAAGCAGGTATAGGCCTTAGATCTAAGCATCATCAGGAAATACTAGAAACTACCCCTGATGTTGCTTGGGTTGAAGTTCACACCGAGAATTTCTTTGCAAAAGGCGGTATAACAATAAGCTTCTTAGAAAAAATTGCAAAACTCTATCCAATCAGCTTTCATGGGGTTAGTTTATCATTAGGTTCTGCAGATGGGTTAAACAGAGGCTATCTATCACAACTCAAAACATTGATTGATCGATTTAACCCAGGCCTTGTTTCTGAACATCTTTCTTGGACAAGCTACAATGGTGTTTATACACACGACCTTTTACCACTGCCTTATAATGAAGAATCTCTAAATTTGCTTGCTAATAACATAGATCAAACACAAAACTTTCTAAAAAGAAAAATCTCAATAGAGAATCCATCTACATACCTTGCATTCAGAAGCTCTACAATGAGAGAAGATGAATTCATAAACGCTTTAGCAAAAAAAAGTGGATGCGGTGTACTTCTTGACGTGAATAATGTGTATGTGAGTAGCACAAATAATAATTTTAACCCACTAGAATATAAAATAAAAAAAGAATATATCACAGAGATCCATTTAGCAGGACACACTGTGATAAACACTTCTGAAGGGGATAAAATGATAGTTGATACACACGACGACTTTGTATGCTCTGATGTTTGGAAATTATATGAACATACTATAAAATACGCTGGAGCAGTGCCAACATTAATAGAATGGGATGATAAACTACCTGAGCTAAGAATATTATTAGAGGAAGCGCAAAGAGCCCAAAATATTATAAACATATACAATAAAGAACATGACACTCAAAAATCTACAGAGACAGTTTCTTAATTTTATATATAAAAATGAAGAATTAGGGTCTGCTAAAAGTGATATCATTGCTTCGTCCTTAAAAGATTCTATGGCCATTTATAGAAGCCATGTCTGGTACTCACTAATAAACACATTAGAAAGCCATTATGACTCGGTAGTAGAACTACTAGGCCATAAATTATTTTTGAAAATTGCACAAGAATATGTAGCACAACACCCTTCTCATACGCCTGATTTAGAATTATACGGGCTTGAATTTCCTGAATTTCTAGAGAGATATAAATCTATACCTTCTTCTGCTTCTGACATTGCATCTATCAATATATCTTATGTCAAAGCATCTATATCAGAAGATTTTAAAACAAATACTATTCAAGAATTCAAAGACATAAAACAAGAAGATTATGAAAGAATTATATTTCACACAAACCCTACAAATATTATATGCAATTTAGAGTATGATGTTATTAGATATTTTGAGTATTCAAGGTCAGAAAACAAGAGTAATATTGCACCTCAAATAGCAAAGTCGAAAAATATAATAGTAGTCAATAGAACTTCAGATCATAACGTTCAGCATACCCAGATTTCATCGCTAGAACTAGAATTCATAAAAGAATGTAACAAAGGCAGTAAATTTATAGATGTATTCGAAAAACTACATAATCTAGATAAAAACTTAAATTTACAAAAAATCCTAGCTAACCTCATAGAGAATCAACTTGTAATTAGATTTACAATAAATTAACTTTTATCACTTATAATGATTGTTTAATCGGCGTTTCTAATACAAATTCAATAGGATGGGATTATGACCAAAAATTTAAAAACATGCGCACATAAGATTATATGCAAATTTAACTGTGTACTTACTGCATTTACTCCTCTAGTAAATTTGGTTGCTAGATTTTATGTTGCCAATATATTCTTCAAATCTGGTTTAACAAAGATTGATAATTGGAGTGCTACACTTTACTTGTTTCAACATGAATATAAGGTTCCTGTGTTGTCATTTGGTATTGCTGCATTCATAGCTACTTTTGTAGAATTAGTTGGTTCTGTTGCATTAGCATTAGGTGTGGGTACAAGATATGCAGCTATTGCACTATTCCTTATGACATTAGTGATGAACTTCACTTACCAAGAATTACCAGAAAACTACTACTGGATGATTATCCTAGCAATGATAATGGTACAGGGAGGTAAAAGAATATCTATAGATTACCTAATCAAAATAAGATGTTGTAATGGGCATGGAGTAGTACCATGTTGCGATAAAAGTTGCTCTCACGGTTTTAAACCAAGTGATAAAGTTCAGAACTTAACATTAGAAGTGAAAGCACCTAAAAAGAAAGCAACTACAAAAAAGAAAACTACCACAAAAAAGAAGAAGTAACTTACTACTTATAGGAAAGCACCTTGATTAAATCAATCTGGGTGCTTTTTTATTGCACTACATCACAAAACAAATCACCAGTTAATTGAGCATCTTGTATTAACTTAGCAATATTATTTACTTCAAGACAAGGATCATGAGCTTCTGTTACTGTTCTTGAAAATGCGGCACCTCCAAAGCCAGCATGAACTAACTGAGGAATCATAGATCCGGCACCACTAAGAGCAATAAGTGGAACAGGGCTAGATTCTACTAATTGATTCAAAGCTAAATCAATATCAACATCTGGATTTAATACAGGTACAGCGTTTGGGTTAAGGTCACTAGGTTTCAAAACAACCGAAGCCATATCAGCAGCCTGAGCTTGAGCTAAATCTGCCCTACTATCACATGTAATACCTATAAAACTATTTGGGCCTAATATCTTTCGTGCATCTAGTAATGGTGTATCTGACTGACCAAGCCATACTCCAGAACCAGACCTTGCTGCTATATCAACAAAGTCGTTTACTACTGCAGTTGCTGAATATTTTGCACAAATCTTTGAGATATCTCGCATGAAATTAGATACATCTTCTTCACAACTATAATATTCAGTAGATAAATATTTCGTATCAACACGTACTTGAATAGCATCAGCACCTCCTTCAAGGCATTTATGAGCAGCACGTAGCCATTGAGTTCCAAGAGAATTTGGCTTGCCTATATTAAAAATAACTTGAATAATAAATTTTGGCATTTTCTCCTCACAGATTGTAGAACTGCAAAACTATGAAGGAAGCCAATAGGCACCAAGAATTTTTGATCAGAAGACATTCCCTACGCTAGTTCTAACTAGTTCAAGTTAATAAGGGTTCGTCCGAAGACATCTCAGCCATAAAGCACCCCTATGTCGTATTGACATGGGAAGATAATTAAGTTATCAAGTTATGTCAAATAGTAATCTATTTCTATTATGAACCATCAAGACCTTAAACTATATCTAGTCACACATAGAGATAGCGTCACAGAAGATGAATTGTTAGATATGATTGAGCAATCTGTATTATCTGGGGTATCTATAGTTCAGCTTAGAGAAAAAGATTTAAATATAAAAGATTTTACAGATTTAGCTATAAAGACAAAGAAAATAACTGACAAGTTTAATGTTCCTTTAATTATTAATGATAATGTAGAGGTCGCTAAAAATATAGATGCTGCTGGCATTCATGTAGGCCAAAAAGATTCAAACCCAACTGAATTAAGAAAAATCTTAGGACCTGATAAAATTATAGGATTATCGATAGAGAATATACAACAAGCAGAAAAGGCTCAAACACTACCAATAGATTACATAGCAGCGAGCCCTGTTTTCTGCAGCAATACAAAAATGGATACTGCAGAACCAATTGGGAAAGATGAACTAAAGGAAATATGTGTAATTTCACAATTACCAGTTGTTGCTATTGGTGGTATAAATTTTGAAAATATAAATGACATATTAGATGCTAAAGCATCTGGCGTTGCAATCTCTTCGCTGATACTAAAAGCAGGAGACATAAAACAAACATGTATAAATCTAAGGAGTATAATAGATGAAAAAATATAAAGTTGCACTTACCATTGCTGGCTTTGATGGAAGCGGAGGCGCAGGTATACAAGCAGACACAAAGACTTTCTCTGCACTAGGTTGCTACGCAATGAATATACTGACTTCTCTTCCTGTGCAAAATACTACAGGTGTAAAATCTATACATAAAATACCTGTAGATATAATCCAAAAACAGGCAGAAGCTATATTTACAGATATTACGCCAAATGTAGTAAAACTTGGGATGTTAGCAGATTCAGAAGTTATAAAAACTATTCAAGATATACTGAAGAAATTTTGCAAAAAAACACCTATAGTGCTAGACCCAGTGATGGTTGCGAAATCTGGCCATCTTCTTCTAGATAACAATTCTATAGATGATTTAAAAGAACTAATATTACCTCTTTGCAAGGTTATCACTCCTAACATTTTTGAAGCTGAAGTTTTATCTGGCATAAAGATAAAGAATAAAGAAAATATGCTCTCATCTGCTATAGATATTTTGCAGTATGGCTCTAAATACGTGATATTGAAAGGAGGTCATTTAGATGGAGAAGAATGCCCAGATTTATTAATCTCAAAAAATGCTAAACCATTATGGTTTTCATCAAAAAAAATTAAAACAAGAAACTTACATGGAACAGGATGCACATTCTCTGCTGCTATTGCATCTTATATAGCTCTGGGGAATGATATGACTTCTTCTATAAGAAAAACAAAGAAATATATATCGAAAGCTATAGAATCTGGCTCTGAATACTCAATAGGTAAAGGCCACGGACCAGTAAATCATTTCTTCAAATACTGGAAAGATTAAAGCGATGAAGAAGTATCTTCTATCTGACTATTGAGTTTCTTTAAAAAAGCTTTTTTATCTAAACCTGGCAAAATCGGTGGAAGAATTTTTACTGTTACAGTGCCTGGCAATTTAGTCCATTTACCATTCTGCCAATATTTACCACTATTAAGCGCGACAGGTACTATAGGCACATTGCAGTTATTATAAAGAGCTACCACACCTGGATGATATCTTTCTGTCTTTCTTCCAGGCGCCGTTCTAGTACCTTCAGGATATATAATGATGTGCCTATTTTCCTTTAGATGATATTCTGCTTCTTTCACAATCTGCTTTAAAGCGCTTGCACCCGCCGCTCTGCTTATACAGATCATTTTCATTCTTACTAAATAAATTCCAAAAAATGGTATCTTTGTTAATTCACGTTTTAGTACATAAGTTGGAATATAAAATATATCCCAGAATGCTACCGTCTCAAAAGCTGATTGGTGTTTAGACGCTATTATAAATGGCTCAGATGGAAGATTTTTCCTTCCCTCAACTTTATAATCTATTCCACATATTACCTTTAGAAAAAATAAACTGATTTTACACCAAATAATACCAGCCCAATATAATGCCTTACATCTGAAGAGAAGAAATGGAGAAAATAATATAGAAACCAAAACTGTTGTGACAGAAAAGAAAATAGAAAAAACTAGCGATCTAAATAAATAAAATATTTGCATCTATATAACTACTCTTTGATCATAAATTAAAAATAAAATTTTATTATACTCTTTAAATAATAAATATACAGAGCCTGGATGATTCCAAAGCTTTGTTATTTTAAACGCCTTAGGAAACACAGGATGCTCAATAATTTTTACATCAGGAATAGCATGTCTAAACTCCATAACGCTTCTAGTCATATGATAGTTAGCTGTAACTAATCTGATAGTTCTAATATTATTCTCCTCAACCCATTTTTTTGCTTCTATCGCATTACCAAGAGTGCTTTCTGCCTCCCTACCAATAGATACTCTGTCAGATGATAAATCATCTAAATTTCCATATAACACTATCAAGTCTTTATCTCGAGTTTTCTTGTGCACACCTGTTATAAGAAGTTTTTTTGTTTTTTTGTTTTTCAAGATATTAATGCCTTCCTGAATACGCTTTTTTCCTCCTGTCAGAACCACTGCCGCATCAGTTACTTCTTTACCTGTATCAGTTTGAGATGTTGGCACAAGACTTATGAAATACATGAATCCCATGAACCAAACTAGAACTACTAACCAAAAAATTTTATTTAAAAATTTAAAAAGGAACATTTGTTAAATGCTTAAGTTTTTTCTTATTTTGTCTTTGATGATCTCATCAAAATAATCCATTTCTATATCTTTGCCAAGCTCTTTAAGAGAAGTCACTCCATATTCTGAAATACCACACGGAATAATACCATTAAAGTTCTTTAAATTAGGATTAATGTTAACAGCAACTCCATGATACGCAACCCATTTCCTCACACGAACTCCAATTGCTGCTATCTTTTTTTCACCCAATTTTGTGTTCACCCAAATTCCTATCCTACCTTCTCTTCTTTCTCCTTTGATACCAAATACTTCTAAAGAATCAATGATAATCTGTTCTAAAAACTTTATATATTGTCTCAGGTCTGGAGCTTCTGGGGCAAAGATCTTTTTAAGATCTAGAATAAAATATATCACTCTTTGACCTGGCCCATGGTATGTATAATCCCCTCCTCTTCCTGTTGAAAAAACTGGAATTTCTTTTGGATCTAATAAAGATTTCTTATTAGAGCTAGATCCAGCTGTATATACATCTTTATGCTCTAAAAACCATATAGTCTGGGCATGAGTATCTTGCACAACACCATCTACTATATTCTCCATCTGAGCAATAGCCTTATCATATTCTATAAGCTCTTTACTTTTTTTCCACTTAATATCCATTTCTAGTAAGTTATATTTGACTATAATTCCCTTAATAGGTAGATTATAATTTTACAATACAATAGATATTATACTATTCGTAAAACGACTAAAAGGTTTGATTTATAATAAAATTCAGAGAAAACTCGATATCATGAAGAAAATCATCTGTTTAATCATATCTATAATATGTAGTAATGCACATGCATATAGC
>JAHZKS010000078.1 GCA_022600235.1 Alphaproteobacteria bacterium
GTGAAAAATTTGACTTTGTTACAAATCTTTTTGTATAAATTCCCTTTATTCCAAGGGTTCTGTTTGTTTTCTGATTTTGTCTTATAATTAATTTTGTCTAAATTAATATTCAATCCAGATATTTTTACATCTAAAGGTATAGAAAAATTTTTAATAGATTCTAGTAAGTTTAGGGTAATATTTAAGTTTTGTAGATTTAAGAAGTTATCTCTACTAAGTTTTTGTGATATAGAAAGAGATGTATCAAGTGATATAATATTGTTATCATACCTAATATAAATGTTATTTATATTTGTATTGTTACTCGAAGAAAAATTGATAGTGGATTCTATAAAGTTTCGGATCTTAGGGTTTACTTCTTTTTTTTGATTATCAGACAACCAACCATAAATGAATGATGTAGCGACTGAAAACATTATAGTAATAGCAACAAATAATGTAAGTACTATGGTAGCTATATTTCTTATAGATCTTCGGCAGAAACTATATAACTCTTTTTGTTTCTTAAAAAAATTAATAAATTGTTTGTTCATGTTCTATCATATATTCTATGGTCTTTCTGCCCATATGTAGTATATAGCTTTGAAGAGTAAGAATTTTATGCTATAAGATTATTACAGTTTTGTAGATTATACAGTTAACTCAGGAATTATAAAGATATTAGTTTATGTTTAAGAAGGTAAGAAAAGCAATATTTCCAGTAGGTGGTTTGGGCACAAGATTTTTACCTGCTACTAAGTCGATACCTAAAGAAATGCTTCCAGTAGCAAGTAAACCTTTAATTCAATATGCTTTTGAAGAAGCAATAGATGCTGGTATAGAACAGTTCATATTTGTGACTGGTAGAAATAAGAGTGCCATTAATAATCATTTCGACTATTCATATGAGTTGCAGCAAGAGCTTTCTAATAAGGAAAAAAACCTAGAACTAGAGCTGACTAAAGGGTGGCTTCCGGAACCAGGTAAGATAGTTTTTGTCAGACAGCAAAAACCCTTAGGTTTAGGTCATGCTATTATGTGTGCGAAAGATTTAGTAGGAGATGAGCCTTGCGCTGTTATTCTTGCTGATGAAATGTTGAAATGTCCTGGTGGGTTCTTAAAGCAAATGATTGAATATTATAACAATCATGGTGGAAATATCGTAGGTGTTGCTCCTGTGAATAGAGAAGAAACAAAGAATTATGGAATTATAGTTCCAGAAAAGTGTGGAGATCAAATTCATGTTAAAGGAATGGTTGAAAAGCCTGCGCCTCAAGAGGCACCATCAAATTTATCAATTATCGGAAGATATATATTGCAACCGGGTATTTTTTCTCATCTTGAAAATACAGGTCTTGGGAAGAATGCTGAAGTTCAGCTTACGGATGCAATGGCATCAATGTTGAGTTCGGATGTTTTTCATGCGTTACCTTTTTCTGGCCACAGGTTTGATTGTGGATCTCAAGAAGGTTTCTTAGATGCTAATATATCTTATTCTTTAGACAATAAATCTATATCGAAGGGGGTTTTAGAGGTTCTTGGAAAATACGTCAGTGCATAAAATTATAGTAGTTGGTACAGGTTATGTTGGTCTTGTTTCTGGGGTTTGTTTCTCAGAGGTAGGTCATAATGTTATTTGTATTGACCATGATAACAACAAGATAGACTTACTAAATAATGGTAAAGTACCAATATACGAACCTGGGCTTGATGAGATACTGCATAAGAATGTTCAGTCTGGCAGATTGCAATTCTCTACAAACCTTGCAGAGCATATAAAGGATGCTGATGAAATAGTTGTTGCAGTTGGAACTCCTACGAATGAAGAGAATGGAAGTACTGACTTAAGCTTTGTATATTCTGTTGTTGATGAAATAATAAAAAATCTATCAAAAGATATTATTGTAATTATCAAATCTACAGTTCCTCCTGGAACTTGCGATGCAGTGCAAAAGAAATTTAATGACAGTTCTACATCTCATAGATGCTCTGTAGTATCAAACCCAGAATTTTTAAGAGAAGGAAATGCAATTAAAGATTTTATGTCTCCCGATAGAGTGATAGTTGGTTGTGACTCTGTGAATGAGAGCAAAATGAGATCTTTATATGATAACCATATCAGTAGGGGTATAAAATTCATCTCTACAAACCTTATCACAGCTGAACTAATCAAATATTCTGCTAATACTTTTTTGGCTGCTAAGGTAGCTTTTATAAATGAAATAAGTTCTATATCAGAAAAGATTAATGCTGACATCTCCTCCCTTAAGGAAGGTATAGGTTCTGACTCTAGAATAGGCCATAAATTTTTGGAACCAGGTCCAGGGTTTGGAGGGTCATGTTTCCCAAAAGATATCACTTCTCTTATACATTTTTCTGAAGAAATTGATGCAAATAATGCACTGATTAAATCTGTAATAAACTCAAATCAAAATAGAATTGAGGAGATAGCAAAAAATGTAGAAGAATTTTCAGAGGGAAATATTTTATGCTTTTTGGGCTTAACATATAAAGCTAATACTGATGATGTGAGAACTAGTCCTTCTATTGGAGTTATTCAAAAACTTCTTAGTTTAAAAAAGTATGAGATCAAATGTTATGATCCTCTAGGTATGGATAGTGCAAAACGCATTCTTAGTGATAAAGTGCAATATTGTGGCAATATATATGATGCATCAGAAGGTGCATCACTTGTTGTAATTATTACTGAGTGGGATGAGTTTAAAAATATAGACACTCAGAAGTTAAAATGTAAAATGAAAGAACCAAGAATTTACGATGTGCGTAATATAATCAATATAAACCAGTTTAAAGAAGATGGTTTCAAAGTGAAGGTTATTGGTTCAAAAAATGTCTGAGTTACAAACTTTTGTTCATCTTAGAAGCTATTCCTCTTATTCATTGCTGGAAGGTGCGATTAAGCTTCCAGACCTTATTTCAAAAATCTCCGAAGATAGTATGCCGGCTGTAGCTGTGACTGATAAAGGTAATTTATTTGCATCTTTAGAGTTTTCAATGCTAGCGTCTTCAAAAGGAATTCAGCCTATTATTGGTTGTGAATTTAATTTTGATCCTGAAATTGAGGGTTATGCTAACCATACTCATGGGAAAAACTTTGTTTATGATCAAATATTAGTAATAGCAAAGAACGATACTGGTTATCAAAACTTATTGAAATTGTCTAGTGATTACTATGCAGGTAATGAGAGTGTAATTACATTTAGCAAATTGAAAGAATGCTCGGATGGGTTGATTTTATTGACTGGGGGGCAGTATGGTACTTTCGGGAAGTTGCTTTTACAAAATCAAAATAAAAAAGCTGAAGATTTTCTAACAAAGATCAATGAAGTATTTAAAGATCACTTATATATAGAGTTAATGAGGCATGGTCTTCCTGAGGAAGAAAAAATAGAAAAGCCATCTATAGATATGGCTATAAAGTATAACATACCTTTAGTTGCGACAAACAACGTTTATTTCCTGAATAAAGAGATGCATGAAGCGCATCAGGTTCTACTGTGTATAGCAGATGGAAAATATTTTTCAGATGAAGAGAGAAGGAGGTTCTCAGAAGAATCGTATTTAAAGACTGCTAATGAAATGAGAGGTTTATTCTCAGATATACCAGAAGCAATCCATAATACTATATCTATTGCCCAAAGATGTTCTGTAAAATCTGATACGCATGATACTGTGTTTCCGGAGTATAAAGTTAGTGTGGGTAAGGATGAGAAAGAGGAGCTGAGGATATTATCTAGAGAGGGGTTGCAGAAGCGATTGGATTTTATAGATTCCTTAAATCCCAAGTCTAGAACTGCACGAGATCAGTTTGAAAAAGTATATTGGGATCGTTTTCAATATGAGCTTAGTGTAATAGAAAATATGGGTTTTATGGGGTATTTTCTCATAGTATCCGATTTTATTAGATGGAGCAAAAATCAGGAAATACCAGTTGGGCCAGGGCGTGGTTCTGGAGCCGGTTCTGTAATTAGTTGGGGCTTAGATATTACTGATGTTGATCCAATAAAGTTTGGATTACTATTCGAAAGATTTTTAAATCCAGAGAGGGTATCTCTGCCTGATTTCGATATAGATTTTTGTCAGGCTAGAAGAGATGAGGTAATAAAATATGTAACAGAAAAATATGGCAAAGAGAAAGTTGCTCATATTATTACATTTGGTAAGTTGCAGGCACGTGCTGTTGTAAGAGATGTTGGTAGAGTTCTTTCCTTGCCTTATGGGCAGATTGATATGATTGCCAAAATGATTCCTTTTAATGCTATTAATCCTGTAAGTTTGGCGCAAGCTATCGAGATGGAGCCAGAATTGAATAATGCTAGAAAAGATGATCAAAGAGTAGCTAAATTAATTGATATTTCTTTAAAGCTAGAAGGGTTGCATAGGCATGCTTCCACTCACGCAGCAGGAGTTGTTATTTCTAGGTCTGATTTGATAGAAACAGTTCCACTTTATAAAAACTCTAAAACAAACATGCCTGTAATCCAGTACTCTATGAAGTATGCTGAAGCTGCTGGTTTAATTAAATTTGATTTCTTAGGTCTAAAAACACTAACAGTAATTGATAAGTGTCAGGATTTAATAAGAAAAAATAATTCAGATTTTGATTTGAGAAAAATAAGTTTTTCTGATCAAAAAACATTTGAAATGCTTTCTAAAGGAAAATCATCTGGAGTATTCCAGTTTGAGAGTTCTGGTATGAAAGATTACTTGAGCAAGATGAAACCAGATGCAATTGAAGATATAATGGCTCTTGGTGCTCTTTATAGGCCTGGACCTATGGATAACATACCGCGTTATATAGATTGTAAGCATGGAAAAGTTGCAGCGCAATATATGCATCCAAAACTAGAAAACGTCTTAAAGCCAACAAATGGTGTTGTGATATACCAGGAACAGGTTCTTGAAATAGCTAAGGTATTAGCTGGTTATACGCTTGGTGCTGCGGATCTTCTAAGACGTGCTATGGGTAAAAAAATTAAAGCTGAAATGGATGCCCAGAGAGAGATGTTTGTAGCAGGAGCTATAAAAAATGGTATCACAAAAGATAAAGCTACAGAGATTTTTGATATGGTAGCAAAGTTTGCTGGTTATGGTTTTAATAAATCTCATGCTGTTGCGTATGGTGTTATTTCTTACCAGACTGCTTATTTGAAAGCAAATTATCCTGTAGAAATGCTTGTTGCAATTATGAATACAGAGATAGATGATACAGATAAGATAAGCATGTTTTGTGAAGATGCAAAAGATTTAGGAATATCTGTATCACCCCCAGATATTAATTCTTCAAACGCATACTTCTCTGTGAATGAGAGCAGTTATAGTATTAAGTTTGCGCTTGGTGCAATAAAGAATGTAAGCCTGAATGCTATGAAATTAATATGTGAAGAGCGTTCTAAGAATGGGGTATATAAAGATATTGCAGATTTTATTAAGCGTCTTGATTCAGGGGTGATCAACAAAAGGCAGTTAGAGTATTTAATTAAGTCAGGTTCGTTTGATTCAATTTCTAGTAATAGACGTCAGTTGTTTGAATCTATAGATAGCCTTATAGAGTTTCACAACCGTAGTATAGAAGAAAAGGAAAGCAACCAAATCAACTTATTCTCCTCTGAATCTGCATCTGAAGATATGTTGTTTAATCTCAGAGATACTGAAGATTGGGATTGCGATGATAGGCTAAATCATGAATGCATGGCTATAGGTTTTTACTTGTCTGGTCATCCACTAGATGTGTATAAAGATTATTTTGATAAAATAAATATTTTTGGTGCAAGTCAGATTAGAAATGACCTAGCTCCTGGTAGGTATACGATAAAAATAGCTGCGATTCCTGTAGTAATAAAAACTCGTTCTTCACCTAAAGGTAGGTATGTAGTAATGACTCTATCTACTCCTACGGGGATGGTTGATGCAACAATTTTTGATGACAAGATAATGGAAGAAAACAGAGATGTGATCTATGGGAAAGTTCCTATTCTTGTAGAGTCTGAAGTTAGGAAAGATGGTCAAATGGAAAGAATCCTAGCATTGAATGTTTTTAGGCTTGATTCTTATTTGCAGAAGCAAAGGCAAAGTATTTGTATAGAAATAAATAGCACTGATGCTATGGAAGGTTTAAAAAAATTGATCTACAAATCAGAGAAAAATTCTAATACTATAATTATGATTCATGTTCAGGTAGGTGACAGTAAGGTAAAGATAGAGCTTCCTAAGGGTTATTCTTGTGATGTATCAAAAATATCTACTACTAATTTACCTGAAGGTTTTACATCTTTGAAACACATTGTTTAAGACTATTTTTTGACAATGTCATATATAAGTTTCTTTGATATTTCGGGGTATTTAAACGTAAGAATTTTGACTATATCTCTGGAAGAATTTGAATTATCTAACCTCAGCTTTTTGAGATCGTTATGCATAGCATTCATATTATCTGATGAGTTTTGAGGTGGTATAATTAAGACCAGCTCTCCTTTCATTTTACTGCTTTTAGATAATATATCGCTCACTTTTCCATAGAGTCTTTCTTCAAATTTTTTTGTCATTTCTCTTAAGATGACTATTTCAATATCGCCAAAAAATTCTTGAATATCTCTAAGTGTAGATTCTATTTTCTTACTAGTATCAAATAATATGCTTGAAGCATTGCATGAGAGAATATCTGCAAATTTTGATATTCTATCTTTTTGTTTTATTGGTAAAAATCCTTCGAATATAAACTTATCCGTAGGTACTCCAGCTAATACAAGCGCATTGATTGCAGAGCAGGGGCCTGGAATTGACGTCATTAGAAGTTCGTGTTGGTGTAATTCTCTAATTAATTTATAACCGGGGTCAGAAATTAACGGAGTCCCAGCATCAGATATCAAGGCTACAGATTTTCCTTCTGCAATAAGTCGGATAATTTTATTACGATCTTGCTGAGAGCTATGGTCATTATATGAGCTCAGTTTTGTTTTAACATTATAATGTGAAAGTAATTTTATAGAATTACGAGTATTCTCGCAGAGTATGATATCTACAGAGTTTAGGGTATTCAAAGCACGAATTGTAATGTCATCCAAATTACCAATGGGAGTAGATATTACATACAACCCTGGTTCTAACTTCATTTTCTGAATTTTTTCCATGCAGATGTTTCTTGCGTAATGGTTTATACTATATATCTAAATGTAATATATGTTAAGATCAAACAAGATTAGTTTTTATAAAAGCATCATAGAAGAGATGCAGGGGAGAATGCACTCTCCAAACATGCACTCAATTTATTGTAGCTCATCATGGGCTTCAGCAAGTACTGAATTTTCTGCTGCAATCTCGTCGTTTAAGACATCTAGTGAATATTGTTCTTCAGGAAGAATATAATTTTCTGAACTTTTGAAATAATAAATAATTTTATTTTTTTCGTCTGAATTATCGTTAGGGCTATTTACTTCTTTTATGAAATCATAGGAAACTTCATTATTTGTTTCTTCTGGATTATTGTTGTCATGCTCTTTTTCTGGTTCTTCATTTAATAAAGCATTTGCATCTGGGTTAATGTTGTCATGTTCTGATTCTGGTTCTGATTCTGGTTCTGATTCTTCAGTTTGAATAATAATAGCTATCCCATCTTTTGTGAGTTCTTCTATGATTTCGTTATGGTTATTTTCTAGTGCATAATGCAGAGCTGTCCAACCACCATCATCCTGAAAATTTATATCAGCTCCGTTTTTTATAAGTGTAGCAGTAATTTCAGTATAACCATTTTGTGCTGCTAAATGTAAAGCATTAATACCATGTTGAATTTTGGCATGAATATCGGCACCATTTGCTAATAGCTGTTCTACAGTTTTAATATGATTTTTTTCTACCGCATAATGCAGTGGTGTAGCAGCTTCATTATTTTTCACATTAACATTAGCTCCGTTTTCTATCAGCTCTTTGATAATTTTGCGATTACCCTTTTCTACTGCATAATGCAGTGGCGTCCAACCTTCTTTGCATTCCGCATTTAGATCAGATCCACCTTCTATAAGTTCTACTGTGGTTTTGATATGGCCATTTTGTGCTGCATAATGAAGTGGTGTAGCAGAATGATCATTATTTTTGATATTAACATTTGCACCTTTTTGTATAAGTTCTGCTATAACTTTAGCATGACCCCTTTGTGCAGCTAAATGCAAAGCGGTAACACCGTCTTCATTCTGGGCATTAACATCAGCTCCATTTTCTATAAGTTCTAGTGCGGTTTTGGTATAGCCATTTTGTGCTGCATAATGAAGTGGTATATCATTCTGTTTATTTCTTGCATTAACATAAGCGCCTTTATTTATTAGCTCTGATACAATTTTAGTATTGCCATGATCTATCGCAAAATGGAGAGGAGTAGCATTATTATTATTTTTATTGTTAATATCAGCGCCAGCTTCTAGTAAGATTTGTATAGATTCGATATCAGCACTTTCTGCTGCATGGTGTAGGGCAGTTTTTCCAAAGTAATCTTTGGCGTGAACGTCAGCGCCTGCTATTATCAGCTCTCTTAAGATTTCATTATGAGCCCTTTTTGCTGCTAAATGTAGTAGTGTTGAGTGATTATGTTTTCTTTGATGAATTCCTAAATCTTTATATTCTCCTGGTAAAACTAAAGGTGTTGTTTGGTCATATATTTGAATAGGAGTATTAGCAATTGGATTTATAATAGCTCTTACAATTTCTGGATGATTATTTTGGACTGCAAAAACTAGAGTTCTGTCTCTTAAGCTAGTATTTATTTCAAAATTAGGCATAGAATTCATGTCAACATTAATTAATTGCGATTAAGAATGTTGTAATATATAGTGTATAAGTCTATATTTGTAAATGAAAAAATTATTTATTACCTTTATCTACTAACTTAGAAAATAATCCTCCTTCAACATCAGTAATTGTTATATCTTAGTGATGTTGAAGAAAGAGAAGCAATTCTATTTACTATAATTCTTCTGCTTCATGATTATGCTCACCCGGTAGAGTTCCTTCTTTATTTCTTTGATCTTCTTCTGTAAGAAGATTTACAATATCATCATAACCATGATGTTCTGCGAATTGAATAGCTTCATATCCATTAAAAGTGTCATGAATATTTGCGCCATATTCTATAAGATACATTACGACCTCAGCATGTCCTTCACTTGCTGCACGATGTAGAGGGGTTATACCAATGCCATCTTGTGCATTAACATCAGCACCATGTGTTATAAGATCTATTGCGATTTGAGTATTGCCATGTTTCGTTGCTAAAAGCAGAGGGGTGTCGTTCTGTGAGTCTCTAGCGTTAACATTAGCAGAATTTTGCATTAGGTATTGAGATAAAGCAGTTTCACCAGATTGTGCTGCAAAATGTAATAGAGTACTTTGTCCAATAATATGAGAATCAATATCAGCCCCTTTATATTTTAGAAATGTTGCTATATCTGAATAACCTCGATAAGCTGCTATTTGGAATGCTGTCCAGCCTTCTCTAGTCTTGATATCAATCTTATCACTTGCATTCGCAAGAATTTTTGCAGATTCTAAATTATTATTTTCTGCTGATATATGAAGTGCTGTGTATCCTTTGTGCTTCAGATGAAGGTTAGCACCTGCTTCTACAAGCTCTGCTAAAACTCCACTGTTAAATTGAGCTGCGAGATGCAAAGCAGTGACGTTTTCTTTAGATTTAGCATCAATTTTAGCTCCACCTTCTTTAAGAGTTTTTACAATTCTAAGGTCGATATCATTGCTCTGAGCTGCAAGATGCAAAGGAGTGTATCCTTGAATGTCTTTATCATTAACATTACTACCTCTTTCTATAAGAGTCTTTGCAG
Source organism: Alphaproteobacteria bacterium (assembly GCA_022600235.1). Lineage (GTDB taxonomy): Bacteria > Pseudomonadota > Alphaproteobacteria > Rickettsiales > JABSSG01 > JAHZKS01. The sequence goes on from JAHZKS010000078.1 coordinate 9,828, forward strand.
TGTCAATGTGCCCATTTTGGGCTGCGAGATGCAAAGGAGTAGCTTCTCGGGCAGCTTTAGTATGAACATCAGCTCCGTTTTCCATAAGAACTATTGCGGTGTCAGAACAACCATTTTGAGCTGCGAGATGCAAAGGAGTGGCCCCTCTGTTGTCTCTAGCATGAACATTAGCACCTTTTTCCATAAGAGCTTCTGCAAAAGAAGGATCATCACGTTCTGCAGCAAAATGCAATGGTGTCCACCCTTGTGCGGCTTTTGCTTCAGTATTAGGATTCATATCTAGGATCCTTTCTAAAGCAGAATAATCACCTCCTGTTACTGCAATATGTAGAGGAGTAAAGCCATCTCTAATTTCTTCATTAACATTATTTTCATTTACTTCATACTTTGTTTGTCCATCAGCCAAACTATATTCCTTTACTTGATATCTCATTGCACATTACTCTTTGGTTAAAATTTATAAATTTTAGGTATATGATTAATGTAAGAATTTCTTTTTGTAAATAATAAAAATATTTCATCCAGTTCTATATTGCTACGTGCATTTTTAATTATAATTTGGTAACATTTCTATAAATATGAGAAATATTTAGATGAAACAATATGATCTTATAGTTATAGGAGGAGGCTCTGGAGGAATTGCAGGTGCTCGTAGGGCAGCTTCTTATGGAGCAAAGGTTGCTGTTTGCGAGAAATCTAATATAGGCGGTACATGTGTGAACTTGGGTTGTGTTCCTAAGAAATTATTTTATTACGCAGCAGAATTCAGTGAGTATTTTGAAGACTCTAAAAATTATGGTTGGGATGTAGATGTCAAAAAATTTAATTGGGATCGTTTGCTACAGAATAAAAATGCAGAGATCTCTAGGTTAAATGCAATCTATGAAAAACTTCTATCAGACTCAAAAGTAGATTTCATAAGAGGGGCTGCAAAATTTGTGAGTAAAACCGAAGTTTCAGTCGGTGGTAATATTATATCTGCAAAAAAAATATTGATTGCAACCGGTGGCTACCCGTTTGTGCCAAATTTTCCTGGTAAAGAGCATGTTCTAACATCGGACGACATGTTCTTCCTAAAAGAACTTCCTAAGAAAATAATAATCGTGGGAGGTGGGTTTATAGCTCTTGAGTTCGCATCAATAATGAATGGGCTTGGTTGTGAGACCACATTGTTAGTTCGAGGTAATAGCATTCTAAGAAATTTTGATCGGGATATGATAGATTTCTTAACAGAAGAAATCCTAAAGAAAGGAATCAATATAAGGCTGGATACTGAAATTAAAGAGGTAAAGAAGAAAGGAAATAAATTGCTCGCTTTGTCAAATAAGGGGGAATTTGAAGGTGATGTTATATTATACGCTACGGGTCGTAAGCCAAATACAGAAAATTTGGGTTTAAAAAATGCTGGTGTTGAAATTAATAATAACGGAACGATAAAAGTTGATTCATATTCAAAAACTTCCTCCAAAAATATTTTTGCAGTAGGAGACATAACTTGCTCTATTGCTCTAACTCCCGTTGCGATAAATGAAGCTAGGGCATTTGCTGATAGTGAGTTTGGAAAAAACAAGCGCAAGATTAATCATGAAAATATTCCTGTAGCAGTTTTCAGCCAGCCTAGTATTGGAACAGTGGGTTTGTCTGAAGAAAATGCAAAGAAGAAATATGGTGAGTTAGAAATTTATCAAACATCATTTAGAGCGTTAAAGCATGGTATGAGTGGTAATAATGTGAGAGAGTTTATGAAGATTCTTGTTTCGAAGAAAACAAATAAGGTCGTAGGTGTGCACATTATAGGAAAAGATGCAGCAGAGATTATTCAACTAGCAGCAGTGGCAATAAATTGTGGTGCGACAAAAAAACAATTCGATGAAACTATAGGTGTGCACCCTACTTCTGCTGAAGAGCTAGTTACTATGAGGTGATTTTGTAACTTAATTGAGGTAAATATTATGCCAACACTTGAGAGAGATCCTAATGCAGCTCAGTTTATATCCAATATAACTCATATCTTAAACACAACTGATAATTCAACTTCAGAAGAATCAGGTCATACAAATGCTGACATTGATGAATATATTATTTTTGGAGGAGTAGTTGTTTTGTTTGTAGTTACATTCACGGTATATGTTGGATGTGGAGAGTGTAAACATTATGAATATAATTCACTGTAAAGTTATTCTTGAATATTAAAATTTTTGTGACTAAGTTTTTTATTTATCAAATAAATAAATAAATAAAGGTATTTATATGGCGGTCATTGAACGTTTTGATAGTTCTCTTGCGAATGAAAATTATTCTTTTAACTCAACTATATCCCCAACAGTGTCTCCGGAAGATGATGGGGTAGATTATGGTACTGCGGCAGCGGTGGTTGGAGTTATAGCTTTGTGTATGTTTGGTTTATTTATAGCTAGTTCTTATGCGTCAGAAAAACAAGATGCAACTTCAGTTGAGATTAATGCATATGCAGATGGTGTGGTTGTTTATGGAGATGTTGATGACGATGGTAGTCTTTAGTATGAATCACTTTAAACCAGTACTATGGTTTTAGATGATCTATTTTTGATGAAATGCTGTATTTAAAATAGTTTAGTGTTTTACAAAAAGGTGGGTGTGGTAGCGAGGGAGGGACTTGAACCCCCGACACGTGGATTATGATTCCACTGCTCTAACCACCTGAGCTACCCCGCCATATGAATGTATTTCGCATTCGAATTTATAATCTCTGAAACTTCTTGTGTCAATTAATGTTTTA
>JAHZKS010000079.1 GCA_022600235.1 Alphaproteobacteria bacterium
ACCATCTTGTGGTGATGTGATGAAGCTTCAGTTGAAAATAACAAAAGAAGGTGTGATAGAAGACGCAAAATTTAAGACATTCGTATGTGGGTCTGCTATTGCTTCTAGCTCGCTGATTACAGAGTGGGTAAAGGGTAAAACTTTAGAAGAGGCAAAAAAAATAAAGAATATAGAGATTGCTAAGCATCTATCTCTACCTCCAGTAAAAATACATTGTTCTGTTCTGGCTGAAGACGCTATTAAATCTGCGATTTCAGATTATCAAAAGAAAAATGCATAATAATCATGACTCAGGTTCGTAAGCAAATAATAGATATCACTGACCTTGCTTCTCAGAAAATAGAAGAGCTCCTTGAAAAAAGAGGAAAGCCTTCTGTTGGTATTAGAGTCGGGGTAAAGCAAGGTGGTTGTTCTGGCCTTGCCTATTATATAGAATATGCTGATGAACAAGATAAGCATGATGAGGTTGTAGAGAATAATGGTGTTAAGCTTCTGATACAACCTAAGGCTGTTATGTATCTTCTTGGTACAACAATGGATTATATAGACACAAAAGTAAAATCTGGTTTTGTGTTTCAAAATCCAAATGAGAAAGGACAATGTGGATGTGGAGAGTCTTTCCACGTATAGGTAGTAGTGATGAATTATTTTAAAGTACTTGGTTTAGATAAGTCTTTTGTTGTAGATTTTGTAAAATTAGAGAAATCCTATCTTGAAAAACAATCTTTATTTCATCCAGATAAGTTTTTGACAAAAGATGAGCCAGAAAGAATCAAAGCTTTAGAAAATACTATATTAGTAAATAAAGCCTATAATTCTTTGAAGTCTGACATTAGTAGAGCATTGCACCTGCTTGAGCTTGAAGGATTAGAAATAGATTTGGAAGAAAATATAATAGATATTCCTGAGGTTCTTTCAGAGATTTTTGAAGAGAGAGAGAGTTTAGAATCTGCAAATTCTATAGATGATTTAAAAATATTAAAAGAAAATGCTTTGCGCGATTTAGAAAATTACAAAAATCATTTTAATACTTCTTATAATAAGAAGTTATTAGATGATGCAGTTGTTGCATTTAAAAAAATGATTTATAAAAAGAAATTTTTGGAATCTATCCAAAGTAAAATAAATTCAATAGGAAAGTTAAAATGCAGTTAATGCAGATACAAGAACCAGGGGCATCTGATAAAAAAGATGAACTGGCAGTAGGTATAGATTTTGGTACTACTAACTCATTAGTAGCTCATAGTGTTTCTGGTGCAGTCAAAGTTCTACCAGATGAGCATAACAAGAAAAAGATTCCTTCTGCTATTTCTATTACGAAAGAAGGTAATATACTAGTTGGTACCAAGGCTTTAGGGGTGTCTGATAGAGATGGTGTTGTTACTATTAAATCTATTAAGAGACTGATTGGGAAAAAATCTTCAGATCTAGATGGTTTAGAATATTTGAAAAAATATATTCAAGAAGATGATGAGATAAAGATTTCTGCTAATGGTCTTTCGATGAATACAGCTGAAATTTCTACTCATATATTGTCTAAAATAAAATCTACTGCAGATATAAATTTGGAAGGCGATGTAAAAAAGTCTGTTATTACAGTGCCAGCATATTTTGATGAAACCCAAAGGCGTAGTGTAAGGTTTGCAGCAGAATTAGCAGGGTTGCACGTGCTTCGTATGATTAATGAGCCTACAGCAGCAGCGTTAGCGTATCACTTAGACGAAATAAAAAATGGTACTTATCTTGTGTATGATTTAGGTGGAGGAACATTTGATGTTTCGCTTTTAAAAACTAGCGAAGGTATAGTAAGAGTAGTTGCAACAGGCGGAGATTCTAATTTTGGTGGTGATGACTTGGATAATATTATCTCTAATGATTTGAAAAAGAAATTTGGCGATAAGACAGTAGAGAATGAGGATCTTATAAAATATGCAAGTCAGCTGAAAGAGAGGTTGTCTTATGAAGATAATATAAAAATGTGTTTTGGTGACCAAACTATTAATTTTTCTAGGGCTGAATTGAATAATTTGATCGACCAAAAGATTTCTAATACTATGCAAATAGTTGAAGATGTAGTTAAAGATTCAAGTATCAATAAATCTGAAATATCAGGTATAATATTAGTAGGTGGGTCTACTAGAACTCTTTTGATAAAATCTAAGCTAGAAGAAAATTTCTCTGGTGTTGAATTTTACGATTCAATCAATCCAGATGAAGTTGTTGCAATGGGTGCGGCAATTCATGCTGAGAATTTGGTAACTGGTTCTGGAGATCTTCTATTAGATGTCACACCTTTATCTTTAGGGGTAGAGTTGATGGGAGGTATAGCAGAAAAGATCATTCATCGTAACTCTCCAATACCTACATCTGCAGAAAAAGAATTTACAACATACGAAGATGGACAAACAGGTTTGAAGTTACATATTATTCAAGGAGAAAGAGAGTTTGCAAAAGATTGTCGTTCTCTAGGAAATCTCGAATTATTGGGTATTCCTCCTATGAAGGCTGGAGTCGCTCGTATAAAGGTCTTATTTACTATAGACGCTGATGGTTTATTAGTTGTTACTGCTAAAGAAACTTCTACAAATATTTCTCAGACTATATCACTTATTCCTACAAATGGCCTTGATGCTGATGCGATAGAGGCTGCATTAGTTAGTTCAATGAATAACGCAAAGAAAGATCATATAGAAAAATTATTGGGGCAATCTAGGCTTTATGCAAAAGAAATGATTTCTAAATTAATGATTGCAATTAATGAAGATAATGACTTGCTTAGTCAAAAAGAATATAATAGCATTTGTAGTCATATAAAGAATGTTCAAATTAGTATTGAAGGTGATGATAGATCTGAAATAGATGACGCTGTTAATGAGCTTGAGGATCTAACAGAAGAATTTATTTCAAGACAGATGCAAAAGCATATTAGTATTGGTTTGAAAGGTAAAAAAGTTGAAGATATAGATAAAATGGTTCAATTAAAAAACTAGAGGAGTGTAAATTATGCCAAAAATTACTTTTGTTTTAACAGATGGTTCAGAAAAAATAGTTGATGCGCCCATAGGGCTATCTGTTCTTGAAATAGCGCATCAAAATGATATTGACTTAGAGGGTGCGTGTGAAGGATCTCTAGCATGTTCTACATGTCATGTGGTTGTAGATACTTCTTTTTTTGATAAATTGCCTGAAGCTACAGAAGATGAAGAAGATATGTTAGATTTAGCGTTTGGCCTTACTCACACTTCAAGGCTTGGCTGTCAGATAAAAATGACTGATGATTTAGATGGTCTAAAGGTAAAATTACCTTCTGCCACAAGAAACATGATGGTAGACTAATGAAATGAAAAGGCTCTCTATTTTAGTTAAGAAATACTATAAAGTAGCAGCCTTTGCACTATTCGTTTATTCAATATTTTGGTATGGTGTTGGACAAT
>JAHZKS010000080.1 GCA_022600235.1 Alphaproteobacteria bacterium
AAAATCGATACTAATTATCGTACAGCAAGAATTGAACTATGCGGTAGATTTATAAAAGAAGAACAAACATTACTAAAAAAATTAGAAAATGAATTCAAATGATATAGAAAATATAAAATCAGAATTTCTTAAAAAAAATATTAAAGAAATAGATTTTAACATCGAACCAATACCAATTGATGCCTCAATGCGGACCTATGAAAGAATATCATACTCTGGTCAAACTATTATTTTAATGAATGCTTCAAAAGAACTACACAGTGTTAAACCATTTATAAAAATCAATAAATTTCTTGAAAGCAAAGGATACTCTGTTCCTCATATAATAGCAGAAGATCTCGAACACGGACTGCTACTCTTAGAAGATTTTGGGAACAACACATACACAAAACTTCTTCAAAACAACAAAGAAAGGGATTTTGAACATGCTTTATACAAAAAAGCAGTAAACATACTAATCAAATTACATAAACAAGAAATAGATATACCTTTAGAAAAACATAGCCATGAAATACTTCTCAAAGAGCTATCACTTCTTATAGATTGGTACTTTCCTACATTAAACAATAAACCTCTATCTGATGAATTAAGGACAGAGTTTTTGTATATTTGGAGGAACATACTCAAAAATATTAATTATAACTCTTCCTGTTTAGTTCTAAGAGAGATTATCACGTAGATAATATAATGCTATTGGATGAAAGAATAGGAATTGAATCTGTGGGTCTTCTTGACTTTCAAGATGCAGCAATAGGTTCTTATGCATATGATTTAGTATCTCTCCTTGAAGATGCTCGCAGAGATCTTCCAACCCAATTAGTATCAGAAATGCTATATCACTACCTAGATAATATGCCTAATATAGACAAGCAGAAATTTTTAACAGACTATGCAATACTAGGAGTTCAAAGAAGTTGTAAGATTGTTGGAATATTCTCAAGAAAATCTATTAGAGATAAAGACAATAAATACTTGATACATCTACCTAGAGTGTGGAATTATATTAGACAAGGAATCAACACACCAATCATGAAACCTCTAAAAGATTGGTTTGAGAAAATAGATGCTCCAGTTATTAGAGATAAATCAAACTTAGATTAATATGATAAGACAAGCTTTTATATTAGCAGCAGGCTACGGCACAAGAATGCAGCCTATTACTAATAAAATACCTAAACCTATTATTGAAGTACATGGCATGTCTATTATCAATAGAGCTATATCAAAATTAATAGAATATGGGATAGAGCATATAGTTATAAACTCTTTCTATAAAAAAGAACTACTGATTGATCATATTAACGGATATTTTCAAACTCTTACAAAGAAGCCGAAAATTACGATCCTAGAAGAAGAAGAATTGTTAGATACCGGAGGCGGGGTATTAAATGCTCTACAACATCTACGCAATGAGCCTTTTTTTATAATAAATAGCGATTCAATCTTTGTTGGAACTAATGTATTCTCATTTTTAAATGAGTCTTGGAATAATTCTATGAATACACTATTTCTTTTGAATGAATTAAAAGAAACATATGGGTATGATGGTAAAGGAGATTTTAGTTTAGATAAAAAAAATCAGTTAGTGCAAAACACAAAACCAGAATTCGCATTTTCTGGAGTTCATATAACAAAACCAGAGTTATTCGATGGATTCAAAATAAAACCAACTAAACTTATAACAGACATATATACAAAATATAAAAAATCCAACACATATAAAGATTTTTATGGAAAAATATATTCGGGATTATGGTTCCACGTTGGCACACCAGAATCTATAAAAATAACAGAAGAAAAATTAAAAATCTTAGAAAACCACGCATAAACTCTATGCATTAATAGAAAAAGAATTTCTGCTATTACCCATTAACTAAAAATTAATTTTAATTAGCTATATTTGTTACTAAATAAAATTTAGTGAGGGTAGTTATGAAAAATAAAGAGATAAATAACATATGCGAGAGACTATTAGAAATCGAAGACTTCTTTAAGTTATACTACTCATACGAAGAAGATAATGAATTCAAAATATGGCTTGAATATCACGATCAAGACAATCAAGTAAACCTATTCTATGACAACCTCCATTTAGTAGTGAATAATGAATTTAGCCCAGCTTTAACAGATCTATTCAAGAACAACCCAGATAAAATAAAAAAACTATTATCCAATAGTCAGGACCTAAGACAATTTCTTTCAGATAATATCTTTGTTCTAGAGATCTTCAATAAAGAATGGAATAAATACTTAAAGCAAGAGGGTGAAAGCATACAAATCGTTCTTACTCCAGATAACGATGAAAATAGATCAGAGAATAATGATGAATCTAGTAACGTAATCAAATTCGAACAATATAAAGACTCCTCTAATAAAAATAATAAAAAGAATTAATTATCTTTTTTCTTTGATGTTTTTGCCTCTTCTATAATCTTTATAGCATCATCAATTTTTATTGTTTCTGCCTTGTATTCCTTTGGTATTTTAAAATTTCTCCCAGAAAATTTCAGATATGGACCATATCTTCCTTTCAATAGCAATACAGTGTCGTTCTTATAATCTCCTAGATCCTTTCCTTTATTAGGATTATTATCAATCATCTCAATAGCTTTTTCTAAGCTTACAGAGAATACTTCTCTTGGATTTGTTAATGATACATACTGTTTCTGATGAAATATATATGGACCATACTTACCTATTCCAACTTTTATTATTTCACCAGATTTAGGATGCACTCCTAACTCTTTTGGGAGCATTAGCAAAGAGAGGGCCAATTCTAAATCTAACTCTTCATCATTCACAAACTTTGGCAGTGGTGATCTCTTCATATTTTCACTATCAGATTTACCTAACTGCAAATACATGCCGTAAGGTCCTTTCTTCAGATACACTTCTAATCCACTGATAGGATCTGTACCTAGAACACGCTCACTTGGCTTATGATCTTCTCTTCCACCAGATTCATCATACAAATCTAACTCTCTAGTATACTTACAGTCTGGATATTTATCACAAGAAACAAATGGTCCAAATTTACCAATTCTAATTTGTAACTTACCTTCTGTACATTCTGGACATTTCTTTGGATCAGTGCCATCTTTGGTTTTAGGAAAGACATGGTTCTCTAGTAGAGGTTCAATAGCTTTGATCACTTCATCTATTGAATGC